>CAZJRV010000401.1:0-1503 GCA_964548235.1 uncultured Verrucomicrobiota bacterium | reverse complement strand
CGCCGACCGCAGTGGTGGATTGTTTTCCAAAATTAAATCGGGTTGAGTGGGGCGGTCGTATTCGAGGTCAAAGCCGGCCACGTTTTTTACTTCCCCGCGGGCGGCGCGGCTGTAGAGGCCGCGGGCATCGCGGGCGCATAATTCGGCCCAATCGACTTCCATCCAGGTTTCAAAATAGTTTGGCAAATGCGCGCGGTTCCATTCGTGAATTTCGTGGAAGAGCGACATGGTGGGCACGATGACCGTCTGGCCTTGTTCCGCCAACAACTGCGCGAGGCGGCTGATGCGGTAGGCGTTGGCGAGGCGGCTGGTGGCGTCGTGGCCGGTTTTGGCATCGGCGATCGCAGTGCGCACGGCATCGCCATCGAGCACCACGGGGTGCTCGCCGCGCGCGCGCAGTTGCTCTGCGGCAGCGGCGGCGACGGTGCTTTTGCCGGAGCCGGAAAGCCCGGTAATCCAAAGCACGCGGCCGGTGTTGTTTGAGGTTTCGGTCATGCGGTTACTGCGGTTTCAGCGCCCACAGTGGCATCCCAGCGCCAATCGTGTTCCCAATGGGGCCGGCCGAGGCGTTCTTCGTACAGGCGCAGGTCGGTTTCGCTGTCCACCTCGCACCAGCGGCCTTGGGTGGGGGTGGCGTTGATTTCCGCGCCATCTTCGAGAAGGAGCTGGAGCAGGGAAGTCATATCCAGCCGGTCGCGCCGCGCCTTGGGCAGGTCGTCGAGGATCACCTCGATGCGGCGCCAACCGGCTGGAGAAATTTTTAGCAGACCCATATATTGGCCCTCGATGTCGGTGACTTCGGCGGCGCGATCGCCGATGGATTGCAGCGTGCCGTTGTCGCGCAGGCGAAAGGTTTCGGCATCTTCGAGCGGATTGGCAAAGCGATCGCTCCAAAGCGGCAGCCATTCTTCGTCGTAACTGATGGCCAATTCGCCGGGGTTGAAAATGAGTTGCTCGAGAATCGCAGGGTGAAAAACGATGTCGGAATAGGACACGATGCAGTCATCGCGCTGCAGCCATTGGCTGGCGCAGGCGAGGGTGCTTACCATATTAGTGCGGGCCCAGTCAGGGTTTTCAAACCAAATGCAATCGGCGGGGTTAAGCGTTTCGGCGCAGTACCCGCGCACAATCGCGATGTCGCGAATACCGGCGGCGCGCAGTGCGCCGAGCTGCCACTCGAGTAGCGTGCGCCCGGCGAATGGCGTGAGGCATTTCGGGTGATCTTCGGTGAGGCCGCCCATTCGGGAGCCGCGTCCGGCTGCTAGTATGATCGCGCGCATTTTTTTATTCCTTCCAACCTAAAGTGGTGCACAGCAGGTTTCGATCCAGTTGCGCCTGCAAGTTATCCCCATCGCGCTCGGGATGCCATTGCACCGCGGCGATGGGCGCGGCGCGGTGGCGGACGGCCTCCACGCAGCCATCATCGCTGGCCGCCAGCAGTTCGAGCGAAGGGGCCAGCGTGTTCGCGGGCACGGCCCACGGCGGCGGAAGAGGCACTGGCGG
>CAZJRV010000400.1:0-1510 GCA_964548235.1 uncultured Verrucomicrobiota bacterium | reverse complement strand
AGGTGTAGAGTGCGCGTAACATATTTTATCTCCTATTTGGTGTCCGTCAGTTGGCGGATCAATCGACCCATGTGTTGGTCCTGGATTTTCATGATCTTCTGGTTGGCTTCAAAATGGCGGAGGGTAGTCATCAACTGCCCCATCTCGTGGGAGGGGGTGGTGTTGGAGCCCTCGAGGAATCCCATGGCCACGGAGGTCTCATTTTCATCCGCCGGCAGCGGTGTGAGGCTGCCGGAGGTAAAGTAGCCGGAATTGACGCGTTGCAGCTTGGACAAGTCATCCTCGGCAAAGGTGACCACATTCAAGCGGCCCAGTGAGGGGCCTCCCTGGCTAACCGTGCCGTCATTGGCGATGGTAATTGGGTATTCGGAAATGGGATCCACCGCGATCGGCCCGCCGCCCACTCCCTGAAGCAGGTTTCCGTCCTTGGTGGTGAGCTGCCCCTGGGCGTTGAAGCGAAAGCTGCCATCTCGAGTGTACAAGGTTTCGCCATTGGAACCGGAAACACTGAAGAAGCCCGGGCCGTCGAGAGCCACGTTGGTGTTATCGCCGGTGCGCATTAACGTGCCTTGCTGGAAATCCGTGGCCAAGGTGAAGCGCGGCAGCATCCAGTGTACTTGTGTGTTGCCGGCGGCCTTGAGGCTGTCATCAAACATCGTCGCGTCCACGGCGTTAAAGGTCATGTTATGCCGCTTAAACCCGGGCACGCTGGAGGATGCGAGGTTTTCCGCGATCGCGTGTTGGCGCTGCAGGTTCCCCTCCAGGGCACTGGCGACCTGGTACAAACTGATATTCATACGGCGACCCACGCAGCACATTATGTGCCACCGCTGGATTTTTTAAAAAAAGGGCTAAAAATAGCAAAAAACACGCAAAAAACGATCGTTTTTTGGGACCATAATGGGCGAGGAAAATGGAAGGGAAGGCAGTTTTTGCCGGAAAACTCTAGCTGTAGGTGCCCCAGTAGGACTCGGCTCGCTGGCCATAGGAGGCCCTCACTTTGCGGCCGTTGCTGAGGCTTTTGTCTTCCTCGGCGATTTGTTTTTGCAGGAAATCCATCTCATTGCCCAGCAGTTGCTGGTGTTGCTCGGTGATCCCGACGAGGGTGTTGACGAGTTCGCGGTCTTCGGCGGAGTACGCTTCGTCGGTGTAATCTTCTAGCAATTCTTGCAAACGACTTTTGCCTTCGATTGTCCGATTGAGTTCGGTCCAATCCTGCAACGCAATGGCGATGGATTCTTCGCGCGCAAGCCGGTGCCATTCGCGGAGCAATGAGGTGGTGGCGGGTAAGCTCATCGTTAACCCATTAATGACAGCCCGGTGTGTTCGCCGGAAGCTGGAGCGGGATTGGCGACGGGAGGAAGCGTTTGCGCCGCCGGGGCCGGTGCTATGGCCGGCACAGGTGCGGGTTTTGCGGACGGGGCGGGCGCTTCGTTGAGTTGATTGATTGATTCATTCCATGCATCACGTAATTCGGTGAGGCGGGTTCGGATTTCCTCAATGATTTCCT
>CAZJRV010000399.1:0-1531 GCA_964548235.1 uncultured Verrucomicrobiota bacterium | reverse complement strand
GCCTCGCGAACACCAAGCTCGCCATGGCCGTCACGCCGCACTACTTCAACCTCATCGATGCTGGCGACCCCGGTTGCGCCATCCGCCGCCAAGTCATTCCGCGCATCGATGAAACCGAAACCGCACCGTGGGAAATGGACGACCCCGTTGGCGAGGACGACCACTCGCCTGTGCCCGGCCTCGTGCATCGCTATCCGGATCGCGTGTTGTTTTTGGTGACCGACCGCTGCGCCGCGTACTGCCGCTACTGCACCCGCTCGCGGATGGTCAGCAACGCCACCGGCTATGGCTTCCGGCCCAACTTCGAGCAGCAACTCGATTACATCCGCGATCACCCCGAGGTGCGCGACGTGCTCCTTTCCGGCGGCGACCCGCTACTGCTCAGTGATGACAAGCTGCGTCTACTCCTCACCAAACTGCGCGAGATACCGCACGTTGAGTTCATCCGGATCGGCAGCCGCATCCCGATTTTTTTACCCCAGCGCATCACGCCCGAGCTGTACAAAATGCTGGCTGAGTTTCATCCGCTCTTTATTAGCGTGCACGCCAACCATCCGCGCGAGCTGACCACCGAGGTGCGGGATGCCCTCGCGCGTTTGTCCGATGCCGGCATCCCGCTGGGCAATCAATCTGTTTTGTTGAAAGGCGTCAACGACGACGAGATTGTGATGAAGGCCCTCCTCCAAAAGTTGCTGATGTGTCGCGTGCGGCCGCTGTACATTTACCAGTGTGACCTCATCAACGGCAGCGCCCACCTCCGCACCAGCGTGCGGCGCGGCCTGGAAATCATGGAAACTCTCCGCGGCCACACCACCGGCTACGCCGTGCCACAATATGTCATCGACGCCCCCGGCGGCGGCGGTAAGGTTCCCGTCGCCCCCAACTACGTCCTCAGCCACAACGCCGACCGCGTCGTCATCCGCAATTTTGAGGGCAAGGTTTTCGAATACCCCGAAGCCCCCGACGGCAGCCCTCTCCACCCCCGCCCCACCTCCATCGAGGAACCGGAATTGGTGTAACCCATGCCGCGCGAATCGCAGGCCGCTAAACGCGAACGCCTCGGCGAAATCATCTCGGGGCTTCAGCAAACTTATCCCGATGCCCATTGCGAGCTGAACTATCGCAACCCGCTGCAGCTGATGGTGGCCACGATTCTTTCTGCGCAGTGCACCGACAAACAGGTGAACATCGTCACGCGCGATTTGTTCAAAAAATATCGCAAGGCCGCCGACTACACCGCTGTGCCGCTTGAAGAATTTCAAAACGACATTCGCCGCATCGGCCTCTTTCGCAACAAAGCCAAGAGCATCCAAAAAGCCTGCCGTGCACTTGTCGAAAATCACAAAGGCAAAGTGCCGCAAACGATGCCCGAGCTGGTTGCCCTCGCCGGCGTCGGCCGCAAAACCGCCAATGTCATTCTCGGCAACGCTTTCAACATCAACGAAGGCGTGGTGGTGGATACGCACGTAGCGCGCCTGTGTGATCGCCTCAAAATTACTTCCGCCAAAACGCCTGAGAAAATCGAAAAGGA
>CAZJRV010000398.1:0-1543 GCA_964548235.1 uncultured Verrucomicrobiota bacterium | reverse complement strand
AGTTTGCTGGAAATCTCATTTTCCAGCGCATCAAGCTTGTCGCTCTCGAATTCCACGATCTTATCGCAATCATCGCAGATGATGTGGTTGTGGTTCGGGTGATCCGCGTAGTTGGGATCGTAAATCTTGTAGTCCTTGCCGAAATCCATCTCGTGCACGAGACCGCTTTCCGTTAGCAGCGGCAGCGTGCGGTACACCGTGGCACGGCTCACGCTTTCATCCTGCTGGCGCGCCCATTCCAGCAATTGCTCCGCAGTGAAATGCTGGTCGGTGCCGAACACCGTTTCCACAATCGCCCGGCGCTGCGAAGTGATCCGCAGATTTTTTTGCTCCAGAAAAGCAAGGAATTTTTCTTTTGCCGCCGTTCTGTCCGGGGTGGGCATGGGGTAATTCTATGAAAGCTCAAGCCCTAAGTCAATGCCCACCATTGAACCTTATCCACCAACATGGCACCCTGCGTTCGTGACGGGAAACGCAATTTCACAACCCGAATCTGACGGGGATGTTCCGATGGAGGCCAGAATCATTCGCGAGCTCACCGCGAAAGGGCAAACACTTGCCGTGGCGGAATCCTGCACTGGGGGTTTGCTCAGCCATCAGCTCACCAATGTGCCCGGTGCATCTGCCGTGTTCCTTGCCGGCCATTGCACGTACAGCAATGCGGCCAAGGAGAACACGCTTGGCGTGGCACCGGAAACCCTTGCCGAACACGGTGCTGCCAGTGAGGCCGTCGCACGTGAAATGGCCGAAGGCGCGCGTGCCAAGCACGGGGCGGACTACGCCCTCGCCACCACCGGCATCGCCGGCCCCAGCGGGGGTACTCCGGAAAAACCGGTCGGCATCGTCTTCATTGCGTGCGCCACACCAGAAGGCACGGAGGTTGTGAGCGCCTGTTTCGAAACCGATCGTGAAACGTTTAAGCAAAGGGTGACCCAACAAGCGATGAACCAGTTGCGTTTGAAGATGGATGGGTGAGGATTGGATTTCCTTCAAGCATCCTCAAAACGTAATTCGTAAATAAAAATGCCCGCAAATGCGGGCTGCAAATAAATCTTGAAATGAAATCAGGCTATTCCTCCGCGCCGTCGCTGCCGATGGCCTCCACGGGGCAGCCTTCCATAGCCTCGGCGCACAGGGCCTCTTCGTCGTCGTTTTCGGGTTGTTTATACACAAACGAGTAGCCGCCGTCCTCATTGCGCTTGAAATTATCAGGCGCAGTTTCACGGCACAGGTCGCAATCAATGCATTCGTCATCGCAGTAGTATTTGCCCACTGCGTTGTCTTCGTATTTGTTTTCTTTTTCAGCCATAATCCGGATTTTGCCCGTGCGGAAGCTACGCATAAATGATTGCCGAATCAAGGACATACGACGGTTTGAGACGCGAAATCCCCAATTATTCTCGCCTAATGACACATCCCGCCCCTAACCTCCGCCCATGCAGGGCACGCGACAGACACGGATTCTGGCCACGCTGGGACCGGTCACGAAAACAGAAGAAACCATCGGTGCGCTGCTCGATGCGGGTGCGAACGTGTTTCGGCT
>CAZJRV010000397.1:0-1583 GCA_964548235.1 uncultured Verrucomicrobiota bacterium | reverse complement strand
TCGCTCGTCGTCTGGGCCATCAACGAAGGCCGCGGCGCCGCCCGCGCCATCGACCGATTTCTCACCGGCTCCAGCCTCCTCCCCGCCCCGGGCGTCACCCAAGGCAGCGCGCTCGCAGGCGTTTGAGGATTGGCGCACGTGCAGTTTCTGTGCTAGATTTTTCTTAACCCTAACCCAAGGATTCCCATGGAAATCACCAAACAACTGGCCGTGTTTCTCGATAACCGCCCCGGCACACTTGCGCGTGTGTGCGATGCGCTCGCCGAATCCAAGGTCAATATCCGAGCGCTCACCACCAGCGATACGGTGGACCACAGTGTGGTGCGGATGGTGGTGGACGATCCGCAAACCGCCGTGTGGTTGCTCGAAGAACACGGCGCGATGGTCGTCGAAGATGACGTTGTGCTCGTGGAGGGCGACAATAAATCCGGTAGCCTCGCCGACATCGCCCGCAAATTGCGCGATGCCAAAGTGAACATCGAATATTTATACTGCGCCACACCACCCGCCTCGCGCAAGGGCTTGCTCGTGCTCCGTGTGGATGATCCTAACAAAGCACTCGAGGCGCTCAACGGCGGTTAATGGAAATGGAAGTCGCCGAAGCAAAAAAAACGCGCGTTCTTTGCGGCATGAGCGGCGGGGTGGATTCCTCCGCGGCGGCCGCGCTGTTGATTGAGCAGGGCTACGAAGTCGTCGGCGTCACGCTCAAGCTTTGGCCGCAGGACTGCGTCTCGCGCGTGGAAGACAAATGCTGCGGCCCGCAAGCCGTCACCGATGCACGTTCCGTTTGCGCGAACCTCGGCATTCGCTATTACCTCATCGACGAGGCCGAGGATTTCCAAACCCACGTCATCGATTATTTTGCCGCCGAATACAAGGCCGGCCGCACGCCCAATCCCTGCGTGATGTGCAACGAGCATTTGAAGTTCGGCCGCCTCATCGATCGCGCTGATCAGCTCGGCGCGGACAAGATCGCCACCGGTCATTTTGCGCGCATCGAACAGGACGAAACTACCGGCCGTTACCTCCTCAAGCGCGGACGCGACGAGCGCAAAGACCAAACTTACTTTCTGTTTTCACTGCGGCAGGACCAGCTCAGCCGCGCCCTGTTTCCCCTCGGCGAAAAAACCAAGGACGACACTCGCGACGTCGCCCGCAATTGCAACCTCAAGACCGCTGAGAAAGAGGAAAGCATGGAAATCTGTTTCGTGCCCGACAACGACTACGGCGCCTTCCTCCAAAAAGCCGGCCTCGCCGAAAAGCATCAGGGCGAAATCGTCGACCTCAACGGCCGCGTGCTCGGCCAACACGACGGCATCGAATTCTACACCATCGGCCAGCGCAAAGGCCTCGGCATCAGCTCGCCGTACCCCCTCTACGTCCTCGAGCTAAACCCGGAAGAAAACCGCGTTGTCGTCGGCCCCGTTGAAAATCTCGAGCGCGACCAATTCGAAGTCGAACGCTGCAACTGGATCCCCTTCGAGAATTTGACCGACCCCATCGAAGTCACCACCCGCATTCGCTACAACCACACCGGCACCCCCGCCACCCTCACCCCCCTCGTCTTCAACCGCGCTACCATC
>CAZJRV010000396.1:0-1584 GCA_964548235.1 uncultured Verrucomicrobiota bacterium | reverse complement strand
GCCCTTGAGAAAATTGATGTAGCCGTGGCTGTCTTCGGTGGACGGCGTGGGTATTGCGGTGGCTGGCAGGGCAAAGGTGGCGAGGCCAGTACAGGCGAGAAAATCGCGGCGGGTGGGATCGTGTTTCATGATGGTTTTATTTATTCAATGCGGGACGCCGTGCGGCATACATAGGTTGCTCAGCCTTTTCGTTGCCAACGTCCTCACGGTACAGTATACTTCAAAGCCGATGACCAAGCATCCTTTTATTTTAGGCGTGGCCTGTGCCTGTCTACTGGTTGGAACGGCCGGTTGCCGCACTTCCAGTGAAGCGCCACCTGACAACGTCCAAGACCACGGTGACGTGCCGCCGCCGCCGGGCAGCGCGGCGACTTTGCCTAGCGAAACCAACACGCCCACGCAATAATCCGTCGCCCATGGACCCCGTGCAGGAACGGCTGGCGCGTTGGACCGCGCCGGATCAATCCCACCCCCTCGCCAAACGCGAGGCCGACCTCGCCGCATTGGTGGATGGCGACAAGGCGGCGTGGGAATCCTACGGGCATCATTACGAAGGCTGGACGATGGAGGACATGGAGCGCCTCCTCGCCGGCGTGCGCGCGGCCCGGCGTGAAACGCTTTAGGGTTTAAACGCGTCAACCTTCACACCTGTTCATGATTTGGATTGTGCCGGCCATCGTGCTCGTGGTGCCGTTGGTGGCAGTTTACTTTCTGCTCATTCGGTCAATGGACCGCTATCACCCCGCCCCGTGGTGGGTGCTGGCGCTGTGCCTCGCGTGGGGAGCGGTGGGCGCGGTGGGGATTTCTGTTGTGGGCGATCTTTTGGGGCAGGGCGCCATCAGCTTCGCACTGGACCTTGATTTCGAAAGCGAAAAAGTCTTCTACGCCACTGCCACCTTCGTGGCACCGCTCGTGGAGGAACCGGCCAAGGCACTGGGGCTGCTGGCGATTTACCTCTTCGCAAAAAAGCGCGGGCGCGAATCGCTGGGACCGTTGCGCGGCGCGGTGTTCGGCGGCATCATTGGGCTGGGGTTCACCTTGTCCGAGGATATCGCCTACATCATCCAGGGCGGCAACGCAGCCGGCGGCGCGGGCTTCCTCGGCACATTCTTTGTCCGCACCGTGATGCTCGGGCTCGGCCACGCCACCTTTACGGCCATGACCGGGCTGGGCTTTGGGCTCTTCGCCACAATGCAATCCGGCTGGCGCTGGGTGATGCCATTGGCCGGGATGGCGCTGGGGATGCTGCTGCACTTTGGGCGCAATCTCTTTGGAACCTATTTGGAAATGGAAGGCGTGGGCGTGGTGTTGATGCTGTTGCTCAACGCAGTGGTGGTGCTGGCGCTGCTGGGGTTGCTAATCTGGCTGGGCTGGCGCGATCGGCAACGCATCATCGAGGGCTTACAAGGCGTCACTGGCGTGCTCATCACCCCCGCCGAATACGCCGCGGCCACGAGCGGATGGATGCTCTTGCCCGGTTGGAATTTGTTTAACCTCATCGGCTTGCCCGGCGGCTTCCGCGCCGCGCGTCGCAAACAAGTGCACCTCTTTCAACTCGCCTTCCACCGCCAACGCGTCCGCCAT
>CAZJRV010000395.1:0-1594 GCA_964548235.1 uncultured Verrucomicrobiota bacterium | reverse complement strand
GGACACGCCTGAGAAATATCAGGTGAACCTTCGCGCCTACTACCGGATGATCAGCGGCTTCGATAACACCATCGGCCGCGTGCTCGGCGAATTGAAAAAGCTGAAGCTCGACCAAAACACGATCATCATTTTCAGCGGCGACAACGGCTACTACGAAGGCCAACGCGGCTTCGCCGGCAAGTGGAGTCATTACGAGGAAAGCCTGCGTGTGCCATTGGTGATTTATGATCCGCGTGCGCCCAAGCCCCGCCGTGGCAAGCTGCCCGAAAACATGGCGCTCAACCTCGACATCCCCGCCACCATCCTCGACTACGCCGGCGTAAAAATCCCCGACCATTATCAGGGCCGCAGCCTGCAACTGCTGATGGCCGGCGGCGGATGGAAGCAATGGCGCACGGACACCTTTTGCGAGCATCTTATGCACCACCCGGAAATCCCCAAGTGGGAAGGCATCCGCGGCCCTCGTTTTGTTTATGCGCGCTACTTTGAGCAAAAGCCGGTTTACGAATATTTGCACGACCTGAAGAGCGATCCGGATCAGTTAAAGAATCTTGCTACCGATCCCGATTACGCCAAGGCCCTCGCCGCCGCCCGCAATCGCTGCGATGAGCTGCGCGACAGCTACGGCGGCAAGTTTGATCTCCAGAGGATTCTGGATTACCGAAAGAATCGCGGCAGGAAAAAATAAGGACCGCGCATGGCACGGCCCCGTTCGATTCCGAATAAGGATTCTAATTTTTCTTCGGCGGATAGATTTTGTGCGGCGTGTGGCAGGTCTTGCAGTTGACCGCATCCTTTAATGCCGCCAAATCCGTGCCCTTGGCCGCCTTGATGAGCGAGTCCGTGAGTTTCTCGAAGTCCTCCTGTTTGCCTTTCCGCACCTTGTATTGGGCGAGATTTTCGACATAGTCCACAAACTTCACCTTCTGCTCATCGGTGGCGGTGCCGTCAAGGACGAGGTCTTTCAGGTTGTCATCTGCCTTGAAGCCCTGTTGCATGATCTCTTTGATGGTGTACTTGCCCGCCGGGCCGGGAGGCGCGGGTGGCGGAGCTTCCGCGGTGGCGTTGTCGTCTCCACCACCAACGGGTGGATCGACCTGCTCGCCATCAACGGAGTCGGTCGTTTCCTGACTACAGGCTCCGAAGATCAGCGCGCCCACCAACAGGGGAAAAGTGAATGTGTTAAAAAAAATCTTTTTCATAATGTGCACTCCGGGAAAAATCTGGCGACTCACGCCCGCTCCGTCAACGCATGATTGTCCCCAGTTTTGCGGTTGGCTGTTCTTTAGTATTAGTTTATATTGAACGCGTTCATGGCTGGCTCTTTTCCTGATATCCGCTTCAAAGGTGAATTGCGCCCTTCCCAAGCAGACGTGGTGGAGATTGCGCGTGAGCAAATTGAGGCGGGCGAACGTCAGCTGCACATCGTGGCTCCGCCCGGCTCGGGCAAGACGGTGACGGGGCTTTACCTGTGGGCGGAAATTATCAAGCAGCCGACGTTGGTGCTTTGCCCGAACTCCGCCATTCAAAGCCAGTGGGCGGCGCGCACGGATTTGTTTTCCAGCGAGGGCGCCCCGCTCCGCAAGCATTGGGT
>CAZJRV010000394.1:0-1598 GCA_964548235.1 uncultured Verrucomicrobiota bacterium | reverse complement strand
TCACATTCCGCTGCACTGCCCGGATGGCGAATGGTTTGCCAGCACGCGCGATCACATCGGCGGGGTGCTGGATGCATTGCAAACCGATCCCGGCCTCTGCACACATCTGGAAATGGAAACGTACACGTGGGAGGTGTTGCCGGCGGAAATGAAAAACCGCGACGTCGTTGGGCAGCTCGTCAATGAATACGACTGGACGCTCGCCGAACTGCGCGCGCGCAACCTCGCATGAAGACCCTGCGCGCATTATTGGTGCTCGGCCGCGTGAGCAACCTGCCCACCATCTGGAGCAACTGCCTCTGCGGCTGGCTCATCGGCGTGGGGTACACGAAGGGCGCGGTGGACTGGACGATGCTCGCGTGGCTGTGCGCAGGCGCCACGCTGCTGTATCTCGGCGGGATGTTCCTCAATGACGCCTGCGACGTGGACTTTGACCGCGAACACCGCAAGGAACGGCCCATCCCCGGCGGTGCCATCCGCGTGGGAGCGGTTTGGAAAATCGCCATCGGCCTGCTGGCGGCTGGCGTGGGGATGTTGTCCATTCAGGGCGGCATGACCGCGCTGCTGGCGCTGGGATTATTCAACTGCATTTTCCTCTACAACTTTATCCACAAAAAAACCGAGTGGTCGCCGGCGCTCATCGCATTGTGCCGAGTGTTGCTGGTCCTGGTGGCGGCGTCTTTTGCTTTCCGCACAGCCAATGCCGAGGGTGAATTTTTCCTCGACCCCAACGGCGGGCGGGCAATGTGGACGGCACTGGTGCTGGGGTTGTACGTGGCGGGCTTGAGTTGCCTGGCCAAAGTGGAAAGCCAACCCGGGCCGTTGCGTTTTTGGCCGTGCCTGTTGCTGGCGTTTCCGCTGGTTTTGGCGTTCTTTGCCAACGTGGGTGATTCACGTAATGACGCGCTTTTGGTCGGGGCAATCCTGGTGCTGTGGGGGGTCCGCTGTTTGCGCACAACCTTTTGGGTCAAGCAACGCGACATTGGCCGCACCGTGGGCGGACTGCTTGCGGGGATTGTGCTCGTTGACCTTCTCGCCGTGGCCACCGTGCCGTCCGAATTGGCGGCGGTGTTTTTTGGCCTGTTCGTGCTGTCGCTGGCGGCGCAGCGTTGGGTGCCGGCTACTTGATTAATCTGAATGCAGTGTGCGGCCCTTGAAGGTGAGCTCGGCGATGCCGGATTTGTCCAGATGGCCCAGACCCATGCCGGTCATTTTTTCGTATTGTTTGAAGGCAGCCTTGGCGAGGGGGAGTTTTAACTTTTCTGTGTCGGCAAGTTTCAGGGCAATGCCGCTGTCCTTGGCGGCGTGGGCGGCGCTGAAGTAGCATTCGTGATCCTTGATGACCATGTCCTCGCCGTCGGTTTCGAGCACGCGGCTGTTGGCACCGGTTTGGCTGAAGACTTCGCGGACGACATCGAGGTCGAGCTTCATGGCGTCAGCAAGGCCCAAGCCTTCGGCGAGGCCGGCGGTGTTGATGTTCATCACCATGTTGAGGAGCGCCTTGAGCTTGGCCGCGGCACCGGCTTGACCGATGTATTTGTTGGTGACGGACAGCGCGTTGAGGACGGGCTCGGCGCGGTTAAAGGCTTCCTCGGCAC
>CAZJRV010000393.1:0-1605 GCA_964548235.1 uncultured Verrucomicrobiota bacterium | reverse complement strand
GCCGCGTGGCGAGCCAGCCCTGCGGGTACTCGACGACGACCTTGCGAATCTTGCCGAGCCTGCCGTTGGCAACCATGTCGCGCGCCTCCTTCACGAGCGGGTAACCGGTGTAATTATGCGTGAGGCCGTAGAGGCAGCGGGTTTTTTTTACCAACTTCTCCAGCGCCTTGGCTTCCTTGAGGTTGAAGGTCGCCGGCTTGTCGCTTAACACGTGGAAGCCATGTTCCAATGCCATCTTCGCCGGCGGAAAATGCATGTGATTGGGCGTGACAATGGACAAAAAATCCATCCTCTCCTCCGTCGGCAGCGCGGCCTCTCTGGCAATCATCTCCTCGAAGGTGCCGTAGCAGCGCTTGGCGGGAAGAAAGAAATCGCGTCCGCTTGCCTTCGATTTGCGCGGACTACTGGAGAATGCGCCGCAGACGAGTTCGATTTGGCCATCCATGTTCGCGGCGATGCGGTGCACCGCGCCGATAAATGCGCCGCGGCCGCCACCGACCATTCCGTAACGAATTTTTCTGCTCATGATAATTTGACAGTAGGGTTGCGTTGGTGTTCGCGGTGTGTATAGTGCCGCGCCCCAGCCAAGTCAACGGCATTGAAAATGATGGTGCAGCTATTAAAATCGAAAATCCATCGGGCGACGGTGACCGATGCCAACGTAAACTACGAGGGCAGTCTCACCATTGATCGCAACTTGATGGACCGCGCGGCACTGAGCCCATACGAACGCGTGCTTTGTGGCAACATGGCCAATGGCGAGCGCTTTGAAACCTATGCCATTCCGGGCGAGTCTGGCAGTGGCGTGATCATTCTCAATGGCGCCACGGCGCATCTGGGAAAAGTGGGCGACCGCCTCACGATCATGAGCTTCGCGCAGGTGGAAGAATCAGAAAAACCGGACTGGAAGCCGAATGTGATTGTATTAAACGAACACAACGGTATCATCGCCACCCGTTAGGCGTTTTAGCGCCCCAATCGCAAACCAACCGAAAGGCTTTCGCCATGCTCTTCACAGCGGGAGATATCGCTGCAAAACTGGGCGGCAAAGTGCTGGGCGACCGCACGATGCCGCTGACTGGATTCCAAGCCGCCGACCGCGCGCGCGCCGGCGACCTCACCTTCGCCGAGAACCGCACCTTTTTTGAACGCGCCGAGCAGAGTGCCGCCAGCGCGATCATCGTCGACAAAACATTCTCCTCCGAGCGCAAAGTGCTCATCCGCGTGCCCAGCGCGCGCATTGCCTTTGCGAAAGTGGTGCCGCTTTTCTATCCAGAACCCGGTCCCCCCACGGGCATCCATCCTTCCGCCATCATTTCGGAGAAAGCCGAGGTACACCCGGAAGCCTGCATCGGGGCGCACGTCATCATCGGCGAAGGCGTCACAATCGGTGCACGCACCGTTTTGCACGGAAACAATTACGTGGATGAAAACTGCGTGATTGGCGAAGACTGCGCAATTTTTCACAACGTCTCGCTGTACCCGCGCACGGAGCTGGGCAATCGCGTACGGATCCATGCCGGCACCATCGTGGGCAGCGATGGCTTTGGCTATGTGCAGGAATCCGGCAAGCATCTCAAGGTGCCGCAGATTGGCAACGTGGTG
>CAZJRV010000392.1:0-1607 GCA_964548235.1 uncultured Verrucomicrobiota bacterium | reverse complement strand
GACCTCCGATGTCAATGGACACGCGCCGTATGAATGTCGCGTCATCGCACACCTCTGAGGGCGGCATACCAACGCGCTTGAGCTTCTCGAACACGAGGTTGTCGATAAAATTGCGTGGCTGCGGTGTCTTGGCCACCGGCGCGCCCAGCGGCACGCTGGCCTGGGCCACGCTCACCTGGCCGAGGTAACGAATCATCACCGACACGTCGCCGGGCTGCTCGAAAAAGGTCACGTGGCCGGTGTCATCCACCTCGGCAATCTCCTTGTCGTTCGCCTCGTAGGTCGCAATGTGCGTGGCGTCTTCAGTGTGGCCGTCACTGTAAATCGCTGTCACGCTGAGCTGCTGCTCGCTGTTTGCGGCAACCAGTCGTTGCTTCGGATAGGCCTCCAATCCGACCACCGTGGGGTCCTCCTCGCTGCCGCGCGGCATGCCTTGTTTAATCCAGCGCACCATCAGGTCCCAGTCGTAGCTTTTCGGATCCAGCCGCCCGCCACCGCCGTGGGGCAGGATGGCCGCGCCCTTGAGCAATAGCAGACTGTTCTCCGGAGCCGCTGCGGACAGACGCCGCCCGCGTGATTCCTTCACAAGATATTCGTAATCCTCCTGTGGCTCAAAGCCGAGCAGCGAGAGCCGAAAACCATTCTGGCCGCCGCTCTTGCCGTGACAACCGCCCGAGTTGCAACCCGCCTTGGTAAAGATTGGCACAATCTCGTTGCCAAAGTTGATGGGCTGCACCACGCCAAACTCAACGACCTTCACCTTCACGGTTGCCTTGAGCCCGCCCTCGTGCGTCGCCGTGATGGTCGCCTCGCCATCACCGAGCGGCGTAACCATACCCGTGTCGTTGATGGCAACTACCTTTGCCGGCGTGGCGGAATACTTCACTTTGCGGCTCACATCCGACAATTTGCCTGCCTCCGTGGCGGAGGCGACGAGCTGTTGCCGACTGTGCTTGCCTTTAAGTTGAAACGCTTTCGCGCCCTTCCCTGTTTGCGCGGTCAAGTCGAGCGCACTTGGCTTCGCGATCACTATTCCCGCGCCAGCCATTAGCCCCAGCGCTATTAAGGTCCAAATTTTCTTCATAAGCTTGTGAGTTGTCTCAGTTTATACAAAACCCCGACTCCGATGCAACCATGCATCAAAGCGCGAAATCCTTTGCTTTGCCTACATATTTTCGACGCTTTTGCGCGCCAAATTCTTCAGACGAGTTCCTTCATCGGTTGCCAGCCATCGACAAGATACTGCGGCCGACCGGTGAGATCGGGCAATGTCGTGGCGTTCGGATCAATGCCCATGTGCTTGTAAAGTGTAGCGTGCACCTCGCCCATGTGGACGGGGCGCTCAACAGGCTCAGCAGCGTGCTTGTCGCTTGCGCCGATCATCTGGCCGTGATGCATCCCTCCCCCCGCCACAAACGCGCAGCTTACGTTCGGCCAATGGTCACGACCGCCCTTTTTGTTGATCTTTGGCGTTCGGCCAAACTCGCCCCACGCCACCACGGCCACGTCCTTTTCCAAGCCCCGATCATGAAGATCCTGAATCAACGCACTCAGGCCTTGATCAAAAATGGGCGCATGCCCGTTCACCCCGCTCTTGGTATCGTAAA
>CAZJRV010000391.1:0-1619 GCA_964548235.1 uncultured Verrucomicrobiota bacterium | reverse complement strand
GCTTCCTGGCATCACGCGCCTTAAGCCACTGAAGAGCCTGATCGGTGTAGACATCCGAGCAGTAACCCTGATGTTTCTCGCCGGGCACCCGCTCGCGTCTTTTCTTTTTGCCATACCACTCTCCAGTTTTTGTAAAGAACACCGGATCAAACCATGAACCCTGCCCGCGCGTGACCTTGTAGGTATCAAACCCCTTGGGCTGCGAGGTCAAATGCCACTTACCAAAGACGGCCGTTTGATAGCCGACCTTTTGCAATTCAGCCGCCACCTGCGGGGAGTCCTCACTAATGGCACCATTGAGACTGGGCACCCCGTTCTTGTGGCTGTATTGGCCCGTAAGGATGGTCGCGCGGCTGGGTGAGCAGATAGAGTTATTACAGCAAACATTGGTAAAACGCATACCTTCAGCCGCCAACCGGTCAATCGTGGGTGTGGAACAGTATTTCTTGAGCCATGAATCATATGCACCGATCGCCTCAGAAGCATGGTCATCAGACATGATGAATAGAATATTCGGCCGCGCAAAAGCCGAGCAGGCAATGGCTAGAAATAGCAACAGGAAACGCATGGGCTAATGCTACGCGAAGGTACAATGAACGACAACCGAAGATATTCGCACGAGCTATTCGGCCGCACTTTGACACAGCGTTCGCCTAGTTGCTCAATGGTGGACGAGGCATAGGCGCGTTGGTTTCCTTCAACCATTTGCCAAGCTGGCGATTGAGACGCGCGGCAAGCTTGGGTTGCTGCTGGGCGAGGTTTCGTTTTTCACTAAGATCTTTTGAGAGATTGTACAACTCCAACGAATTGTCATCGTAGTTTCGGATGAGCTTCCAGTCCCCTTCGCGGATGACACTGCCGAGCCGATTGCCCATGTGCCAGGCGTAGTTGGGGTAATGGAAGTAAATCGCCTTGCGTTTCAGTTCTCCGACCTGCTTAAAAAGCTGCACGAGACTTTCGCCATCGAGGGGTTGTTTGCCGGGCTTGAGACCGGCGACCTCGAGGAAGGTCGGATAAAAATCCATGCTGATGACCGGCGTATCGCAAAGCGTGCCGGGCTTCACTCGGCCGGGCCAGCGCACGATCATCGGCACGCGGATGCCGCCTTCATAAAGATGCCCCTTCGATTCGCGCAACGGCCGGCAGTCGCTCACGCCGGCGAAGCCCCCATTGTCGCTGGTGAAAATGACGAGCGTTTCCTTTGCCTCGCCCATGTCATCCAGCGCCTTGAGCAGCCGGCCGATAGAGGCGTCCATTGCCTCAATCATCGCGCCATAGCGCGTGTCGTTCAGGCCGGGGCCCTTGCGGTTCGCGTATTTTTTCAGCAACGGCTTGGGTGCCTGCATCGGCCAATGCACGGTGTAAAACCACAGGTGCGCCATCCACGGTTGATCTTTTTTCGCACGGATGAACTTGATGGTCTCGTCCACCAGCCGGTCCGGCAGATACTCGCCCTTCGGCCCGTCGGACAACTCGGCGTTGCGGTAGGGCGAAAAGAAACTGGGCGGACCGCCGTATGAGGTGCCGCCGATGTTGACGTCGAAGCCCTGCCCCGTGGGTGACAGTTCCGGCGCCACGCGCCCGCCGCGCGCAACGCTCGGCGCGATGTGCCACTTGCC
>CAZJRV010000390.1:0-1626 GCA_964548235.1 uncultured Verrucomicrobiota bacterium | reverse complement strand
CAACTCAACCTCCTTGTTACGGCGATCGTAAGCCCACTCGGAAGTCAGTTGCGTACTACCCGTTACATACCAGACATCGCCGATGAGAATATCCCGAACCGTACGGTTGAAACCATGAGTGGATTTCACCTCAAGTGTAATAGGCTTGGCCGAAGCCTTCCTTGCCGGAAAAGTCACCGACCACTGCTCGAGATTGCTGGGCTCAACAGTTTGCGATCTCCCAGCGAGAGTAACAGTGACCTTCACTCCTCGGTTGGCATGGCCCCAAACTCGGATCGGTTGGTCACGTTGCAGAATAACCCCATCACGATAATACTCGGCCACTTGAAGAATCGGATAATCAGGATCGGTCCATTGCGCGTACTTCGCCTTTAGCGCAGCGGCCTTCTCCAAATCGTCCTCCTCAAAAATATATTTGCCGTCAATCATTGCAAACGGCGTCGCGGGCAGGCCGACCTTGTTGTAGAGGTTCGAGTTTTCCGGCACGGCACTATAGGCGTACTGCACGCCGGTGGGCGCGGGTACTTTTTCAGAAGTCACGACGACAGTGTCGCCAACGATCTTGGCCTTGGCGGCGTGCCATTTTTTATCGGCACCACAAAGGCGGAAGTGGTTCAGTGCCGCGTCCGGTGTAGGCAGCGCGGGTTCGACGAATTTGCCGGGTTCACGATAATCCTTAGCCATACCCTTGCTGCCCCCCATCAAGCCGCCAAAGAGGCTGTCCTTCTCAAAGGAAACAATAACCTCACTACCCTTTACCTTATAACCGCCGTATATCGGGCCGGTGTAGGCAATGTCCTTGCCGTAATTCTTCGCGAGCGCCCAACGGGCCATTCGCATGCCAGGATGCAGCTTGTTGAAGTAATGAATTCCCTGCGGTCGAGCCGAGTTGAGGTCAGACTGCACGACCATGCCGACATTCTTGCGGTTGTTTTGGAAGAACTTGTGCTGGACCTGACGGATGTCCGCAAAGCCAACGTTGTTTGGATCGGGCGATCCATAACATTGCATTTGCGTAAAATAAAACGGCATCTCGGGCATACCCCAAGCATCGCGCCATCCCTTAACGAGTGCTTCCATTCTTGCGGCGTAAATTCGGCCATCACCACTATTGCTCGTCCCTTGGCACCAGATTGCGCCTCGAATCCCGTAGGGAATCACCGGCGCAATCTTCCCGTTAAAAAACTGCGAGGGGCCTCGCCACATCCCGGCAATGCCGGGAAGCTTGGGCCGAGCCGGAACCTTGCCGCCTCTCTCAGCCGCATGACCCGCGACATCCTGCCACGCTCTCAGGTCGGCGTAATATTGCTCGAAGGCCTTGCGGCCTTGGTTGGTGAGGGGATCCGCATCGTGAATGAGGTCTTTATCACCCTTGAGTTTCGGGTGCGCTTCAATCGCTTCGCGTTGGATAAAAGCTTCAATTCGTGTATTACTGTGGGCGCTAAGGAGAATACCAATGGGCACATCCAGCTCTTTGTACAATTCATGCGCAAAGGAAAGTGACAGAGCGGAGAACCCGCTCGCTGCATTGGCCTTTTTCCAGCCTTCATCGGAGGTGGCGCGCTTCTGGGGATAGAGGGCTGAGACGGTGTTGATATTGATCTCGCGAATGAGCACTTCTTCCTT
>CAZJRV010000389.1:0-1662 GCA_964548235.1 uncultured Verrucomicrobiota bacterium | reverse complement strand
CCGTCCGGTTTTCGCAGTCATGGAGTTGGCGGTGAGCAGTGAGCACCGAGAAGCGGGAACGTCAGTTCACTGCCCAGTCGAAGAAACCCATCGTGTCGAGGTCGCGCTGAAGCTGGTCGACGTTGGCAGGGGACAGGCGGTGCAACGGTGGGCGCACCGGGCCGCAATCCACGCCGACCAACGCCATCACCGCCTTGGCCGCTGGCAGGTAGTCGCACTCCATGAACAGTTTTATCATCCCGGCGGATTTCGCCTGATGAGCCTCGGCCGCAACAAGGTCACCCTCATCGAGAGCGGCCTGAATTCTTCGGTACAGCGGCGCGGCAAAATTATAAGTGCTGCCCACCGCGCCGTGGCAACCCACGCTCAACCCATGCAGCAACCGCTGGTCGATGCCGTAAAGGATGCTGGCACTCCCACCGTTGTTGCGCACGCATGCCTGCAACATGTCGTCGTCAAAGTTGGAGAACTTGACGCCCGAGAATCCGGGCAACCGTTCCTTGGCCAAGTCGATAAACTCACATGTGTCGAGGGTGACACCGGTCATCAACGGGGTGTCGTAAAAGTAAAACGGCATCTCCGGTGCCGGTCGAGTCACCTCGACAAACCAATCGCAAAGCGCCTCAGCGTTGGCCGGCTTAAAAAAGGTCGGAGCCATCGCTGAGATCACGTCGGCTCCCGAGTTGCTCGCCGCCCGCACCAGTGCCTGTGCGTCCGCCAGACTGTTGTGTCCCACATGCGCGATGAAATGTTGCCCGTTGTTCCGCGCCGCGCTGCCCCAGGCCTCGAACAATTTCTGCCGCTCGCCGGTCGTCAGCGATTGGCACTCGCCGGTCGTGCCGACGACGAAGACGCCGCGCACCCCCAGCTTGGCCAAGTGCTCCGCCTGCGCCGGCACCCGTTCATAGTTCACCGAAAAGTCATCGTGCATCGGCGTGTGCGCGGCGGCAATTAATCCATCAAGTTTCATTTAAATGATGTCAACCGTCGAGCTGACTTCGGCGAGCAAAACCATAGCCCCCCCCGGCTTTGCAAGCTTTTCCTTCAACATTTCTATCAAGTGGATCCGAGCCGAGACGGGTTAAAACCAAGGTCGCCGGACGTGTGCCGGGCCATGCGGAGGACATCGTTTGAGTCTTCTCCGATGGAGCATTACTGCGCCAACAAAAGGGGAGTTGGCCACCTTGACAAGCAGCCTTTTTATCTTGCCTTCTTCGAGGGCAAAACCATGAACAGATTAAGCAACTACGAAGAGGTAAAAGATCGGCTCCCGCGTTTCTGGAAAGCTGTAGACAGAGGGAGAATTACAACGGAAATACTTAACCATAGCGACGACTTCAGCCGCGTGGTCATCAAGGCAAGCCTTTCAACCCTGTAACGCCGTCTAGGCGTTACATGAAAGTTTCGTCGTTTTCGCAAGATAAACAACCAAGGAGATAGATGGATTTCAGAGAAGCACATAAATCAACTAGAATCTTTTGATGATTGGGTTTGGGACCCGCGGGAAGCTGATTGGCAAAAACATTATCATCTATTGAAAAAAATAGCAGATGAAACAGGTAAGGCGCATGTGAAGGATAAAGCCATTGCAAAAATAATCAAAAAAGCTAAGCTTTGGGCGACATGAAACACATACTAATAACAATCGTTCTCATTAGCATG
>CAZJRV010000388.1:0-1665 GCA_964548235.1 uncultured Verrucomicrobiota bacterium | reverse complement strand
CGACGTTTAATCAAACCAGCCTCGATGTAAAACAAGCAATCGACGGCAACGCTGGTTCCGGCTGGGGCGTATGGCCGGGCAAACAAGGTGTAAAACAAGTGCATACTGCCGTGTTCACAATAGCTGAGCCCGTAAATCTGGATCCAGATGCAAAGCTGTTGGTGTTCCTGAAATTTAATCATCCAGCCACGCAACATGTGATGGGACGATTTCGGATTTCTGTTTCCGATGCCGTCAACCCGGGATTTGGCTCGGGAAAATTATTGGAAGCGTTACGAACCGAAGCAGCTAAGCGCACGACGGCGATGAAAAAGTTGATCGAGGACAAACAGTTGATGGGCGATGCGGAATTTGTGCGACGGGAAAAAGAGATATTAGCCATGCAAAAACGCATCGCAGCCATCCGCAATAGTTCTCCAAAATTGATGGTGATGCAGGACACCACTAAACGCGAAACACGCGTGCTGACCCGTGGCACCTACAACCAGCCAACGGACATCATAGTGAAAAGCCGCACGCCGATGGAGTTTCCGCCACTGCCCAAGGGTGCACCGACCAACCGACTCGGCCTTGCACGCTGGCTCATGAGCAACGATAACCCGCTCGCCACGCGCGTGACGGTCAATCGCATTTGGCAACAATTCTTTGGCATCGGCTTGGTGAAGACCACCGAAGATTTTGGCGTGCAGGGCGAGCGACCCAGTCACCCAGCGTTGCTCGATTGGTTAGCGCGGGAATTTATTAAGAACGATTGGGACGTGAAAGCGCTGCACCGGCGCATCGTGCTCAGTGCTACGTATCGGCAAAGCTCGCGCGTGACGCCCGCCCTCCGCGAGCGCGATCCGCAAAACCGCCTGCTCGCCCGTATGACGCGTCAACGCCTGCCCTCGTGGATGATCCGCGATCAGGCGCTGTTTGTCAGCGGCTTGCTCGTCGAGAAACAAGGCGGGCCGCCGGTGAAGGCCTATCAACCCGTCGGCATCTGGGCCGAGGCCACGTTTGGCAAAAAGAAATACACGCCGGACACGGGCGAGTCGCTGTATCGCCGCAGCCTGTACACTTTCTGGCGGCGGATCATTGGCCCAACGATGTTCTTCGATGAATCCAAGCGCCAAACCTGCCACGTGCGCCGAACCCGAACGAACACCCCGCTGCACGCGCTGATTACATTAAACGACACCACCTACATCGAGGCCGCCCGATCCATGGCCCAGCGCGTGTTGCACGCAGGCGGCGAGGATGACAAAGGCCGGATCACGCGCGCCTTCCGCCTCGCCACCGCGCGCCCGCCCACGCCGCGCGAATCCGCCGTGCTACTCGAGAGCCTCGCCAAACTCCGCGCCACCTACGCCAATGACCCCAAGGCCGCCGAAGCACTGCTCACCATCGGAGCGTCCAAGCGCGATGAAACTCTCAACACCACCGAGCACGCTGCCTACACGGTGCTTTGTAATTTGATTTTGAATTTGGACGAAGTGATTACGCGTGAATGACATGAACCCCATCACCGAAAACCAGCTCATGGTCAATCGCCGACAGTTTTTCGGGCGGTCGGCGTTGGGGATTGGGTCGGCGGCATTGGGGCAATTGCTGGCGGAGCGGGCGGATGCGGCAGGCGGGTTGCCGGGGTTGCCGCATTTTGCGCCGAAGGCGAAGCGGGTGGTG
>CAZJRV010000387.1:0-1675 GCA_964548235.1 uncultured Verrucomicrobiota bacterium | reverse complement strand
GGACGCATCGCACCCGTGGTCGAAGTGCTCGCCGCCGACAAAACCGCCGACATCGCAATCCTCCGCGCCAAAGGCGAAGGCTTCACCGCCCTGCCGATATCCACCGAGGCACCCCTCGGCGGCAAGGTGCGCGTCTTCAGTCATCCCGACCGCCACTTTTACGTGCTCAGCGAAGGCATCATCTCGCGCAAATTTCTCGATAGCACCCGCAACGGTGGCCGCCGCCAAATGCTCTCCATCACCGCCGACTTCGCCAAAGGCTCCAGCGGCGCACCCGTGTTCAACGAATACGGCGCCGTCATCGGCAGCGTCAACAACACCGTGAGCACTTATTACAGCGTGAAAAACGGCGTGAAAGACAACCTGCAAATGGTGTTCAAAAACACCGTCTCCATGCAGCACCTCCTGAATTTGATACAACCGAAAAAGAAATGAAAACCGTTAAAGAAATCGAAGCAGCCATCAAGGAGCTGCCACGAGAGGAATTTATGTCCCTCGCCAACATCATCGCTGCCCACCAAGCCACGCTCTGGGAGGAACAGGACGAATCCGACACTGATAACGCCGACTCACTCGAGTTTCTCTACGAAAGCGAAGAAGAAAACGAGGAGGAATTCGAACACGAAGAAGAGCTGGAGTACGCGGAATTTTAGGCCCGAATTAAGCACATTGCTGAGAAGGCCATTTTGTGTTAGGCTGGCACAATGAGTACCGCCCAAGAAATTGAGGCCGCAATGGACAATCTTCCACAACGGGAGTTTATGGCCTTGGCCGACCGCGTCGCAGCCAAACAGGCCGACCTGTGGGATAAGCAAATCGATTCCGATTCCAAGTCCGGCAAGCTGGATTTTCTGTTTGAAGAAGCAGAAGCAGAGGATGCCAAAGGCGAATTGCGAGAATGGCCGAAGCGCCAATAACTTCGCGGGCCTCCAAACGGTTTTGGCGCTTGCTTGAGGCGCTTCCCCAACAGGTCCAAAACCAAGCCCACCAATCTTATTTGGTTTGGCGCGACAATCCCCGCCATCCTTCTCTCCATTTCAAAAAGCTCTCCGGCAGTGAAACTCGAATGTCTGTCCGCATCGGACTTTACTACCGCGCCATTGGCGAAACCACCGACTACGGCATCCGCTGGGTGTGGATCGGTTCGCACGCTGAGTATGACCGCCTCACACGCCAGTGAATTCTCTTGTCCCGCACGCGCCCCTCGGCGTTAATGCCGCCCGCATGAGCATTCTCGATGAACTGCAGTGGCGCGGGCTGGTCAACGACTGCACGGACACTGAGACCCTGAACGAGCGCCTTGGCAAAGGGCCCACTGTGCTCTATTGCGGGTTCGATCCTACCTCAGATAGCCTGCACGTGGGCAACCTTGTGCCCCTGATTGCCCTGCGCCGTTTCCAGAACGCCGGGCATGTGCCCATTGCCCTCGCTGGTGGCGCCACCGGTGCCATTGGCGATCCGAGCGGCAAATCCGCCGAGCGCAACCTGCTCACATCCGAGACACTTGCCGCCAATATCGCCGCGGTGAAAACCCAGCTCTCCAAGTTGCTCGATTTCGAGTCCACCGACAATCCCGCTCAACTGCTCGACAACGCCGACTGGACACGCGCCGTCACGCTGCTCGATTTCCTGCGCGACATCGGCAAACACTTCACCGTCAACAGCATGGTGGCCA
>CAZJRV010000386.1:0-1701 GCA_964548235.1 uncultured Verrucomicrobiota bacterium | reverse complement strand
CCAGATTGTGATTCTGGTTGTCGCCGGTTCGAGCCCGGTCGGTCACCCCATTTCTATTCTTGATGGAATTCGAATCTATCTTTGTGCAAGCATGCAGAAGCACCGCAAAAGGAAGGAAGCCAACCTCAAGAAACATATTGACACCTTCTACGGAAGGCATAAGATTTCCCCATGAATTCGACCAAATCAACATATTTCTTACTTATACTTCTGGTCTCCGGTGGCTTCCTTAGCGGGTGCATAACTCCTTCGCATCGAGGGGATGTCGACAGCAAGGGGAATCTAACCGTTGGAACCGTGCAAAAAAGCATCAAGCATGGGATGAGCAGTGTTGGAGTAGCTGAGGTCTTGGGTTCTCCGAACATTATTCAAAATGATGGGATGGGTGAGGTTTGGATTTATGACAAAATTTCATCTCAAGTGTCAACGTCTGCAAGCTCTGGAACGCTCATACTGATTAGCGGCTCTTCTGGAGCGTCGTCTAGTAGTCAAAGGACACTTACGGTTATCATTAAATTTGACGAAGAATCAAAGGTGAGGAAATTCAGCTACCATACTTCAAGGTTTTAATTCAAATTTAGTGTAAAAATGAAGAACACAATAATTCTGTTTGTTGCATGTGCAATTTTTACTGGCTGTGTTGCCGGTGGGATTCCGAAGGGGGCTTTGCAATGGGATGATTCAACGATGAGGTTGCGTCAGTTGCAGAGCAAAAAATTTGAAATTGAGGATAAACAGAAACTCGATGAGTTAATGGTACTCCGTTCGGCAGTGCTTCTTTTGCAAGATGAGGGATACAACCTTGCCTCCAGTGAGGCCGCTCTAGGTGTATTGCATGCGGATAAGGATGCGGATGCATCGGAGGCGGGGCAGATGGCTGGCAAGGTGGTGATGGCGGCTCTCTTTGGTGCTGATATCGCGGTAGACACAGTTCAGAAGTTCAAGGTGTCGGTGGTTACCAGAGTGCAGGCTGATAAAGATTCAGATAAAAAGTTTGTCATTGTCAGGGTGACATTTCAAAGGATCGTTTGGAATGAGAGGGGTCAGATAAGTAAGTTGGAGTCTTTGGAGGATCCTAAGCTATACGAAAAATTCTTTGGGGAGTTATCGAAATCTCTCTTTTTAACAGCAAACGACATCTAAAAATGATTAAATCAGCCAGCCTTTTCGTGTTAATTGCAACTCTGATTTGTGGGTGTGGAACATCCCAGAATAGAGCTTTAAGTGGTGAACAGGCCGTCAAGCTCAGGCATATGCAGACCAGAAGCTTTGACACAAAAGACGTAAAGAAAGCCGCGCGGGATGTTATTTCTACCATGCAGGATTTAGGTTTCATCATTGATCACGCGGATGCGGGTTTGGGGTCTATGGCGGTGGTTAAAGGCACAAAATTGTCAGGATTTCAGGTCTTGATGACTGTCACTGTGAGGCCATATGGTGAAGACCAAGTTTTAGTTCGTGCGAATGCTCGATACGGGTTAGAAGCCGTTATCGACCCCAAGCCGTATCAGGATTTCTTTACTTCCTTATCCAAGGCGATGTTTTTGGAGGCTAACCAGGTCAAATAAGACAGTAGTCTAAGTTTGAGTTCATTTGATCTAAAACGCTGCCGACCGTGGAGTCCTTGGGAAAGGAATCACATCCCTCACATTGGCCATGCCGGTGGCGTAGATGAGGGTGCGCTCGAAGCCGAGGCCGAAG
>CAZJRV010000385.1:0-1704 GCA_964548235.1 uncultured Verrucomicrobiota bacterium | reverse complement strand
ACCTGCGACTTCCGCGCCCACCGCATCGTACGCTTCACCCTTAGCGAAAACGGCGCCGGCTTTGCCGCCAAGCACGAGGGCGACTTCATCCGCAGCAGCGCCACCAGCTTCCGCCCCATTGACGTTAAGCAAGGCCCCGACGGCGCGCTGTACATCGCCGATTGGTCCAACCCCATCATCCAACACGGTGAAGTCGATTTTCGCGACCCCCGCCGCGACAAAGTCCACGGTCGGATCTGGCGCGTCATATTTAAGAATCGCCCCCTCGCCAAGAAACAAAATTTCAAAATCCAAAAAACCGAACAACTCTTCAACACGCTGCTGACCGACAACCAATACGACAAACGCCAAGCGCGGCGGATCTTACATGAACGAGGGAAAGGAGTTTTGCCTGACCTCAAAAAGTGGCTTGCCCGGCATAGTGAAATTGAGGCTGCCCAGCTCGAAGCGTTATGGTTGCACGATGCCGTTGATGTCGTGAATGCCACATTGCTAATGCTGACATTGGAAGCGAATGACGCCCGCGTGCGTGCTGCTGCTATGCGCGTGCTTGGCCATTGGCACAACCGGCTAAACACCACCGAACTCCACGCGGCGGCCGGTATTCGCGACAAGCACCCGCGTGTGCGCCTTGAGGCACTGCGCGTGTATGCGGAAATGAAAAATTCCACCGTTGCGCATCAATACGCAAAATACGCATTGCAGGCGCTGGATCAACCAATCGACAAGTTTCTTGATTATAGTTTGTGGCTGACCGTGAATGACCTTGCAGATCCGTTCGTGCGTGGAATGAAAAATGGCGCGCTCAACTTTGCAGACAACCGGGCGCACGCAGAATTTGCACTGCGCTCACTGGAAACCGAAAAAGCTTCCGCGCTCCTCAAGCAACTCGTTCGCCAACGCAAGCTGCCGCGCGATGGGCGCGGACCATTGATCGAATTGATCGGCACCGCCGGGGGAGCAGCCGAGCTCGCCATTTTATTTGGCCAACTCAAAAGCGATGGTTTCGATTCCGCAGTCCATTCGCGTGTCTTGGCCGCTCTTGCCGGTGCCGCGCGGCTGCGAAATACACGTCCAACGGGTGACCTCTCCGGCGTGGGGAAATTTTTAAACTCCGATGATCTCGCGATCCAAACAGCTGCAATTCGTTTGGTGGGCGCGTGGAAACAAGTGCCGCAAGTGCCGGCTCTATTGGCGATCGCCGCCGAGGGGAATCGGGCCGCATTCGATAGTCTAGTGACCATTCGAGGACGGAAAGTGATTCTGGGGCTAAAACAACTTGTCGCTGCAGACAAACCCAATGACACCCGCCGCGCTGCTGCCCGGGCGTTGGGCGCGATCAATCTCAAAAATTCCATGCCCGAAATATTTGCCGTACTCAAGGCAACGGAAGACAACAATGAAGCACTCAATCTTTGGCGCGAACTGTTGAGTGGCAAAGGCGCGGGCGCGGTGTTGTCCGCGGGCGTGGCGGAGGCGCAACTGCCCAAGCCCATCGTCACCGCCGGCATCCGTGCCGCGCGCGAAGGCGGCCGCAACGAAAAGGCGCTTGTCGCCGCTTTGGCGCGTTCGCAAAATATGACGTTGCTCGCAAAGCAAATGACCGCCGCCGAGTTGAAGTCATTAGCCGCGCGCGCGATGAAGGAGGGCGACCCGTTTGCCGGCGAGAAAATTTATCGGCGCGCGGAACTGGCCTGCACCATC
>CAZJRV010000384.1:1448-1718 GCA_964548235.1 uncultured Verrucomicrobiota bacterium | reverse complement strand
GACGCTGGATCTTGAATTCAAGCGCATTCAGTTTACGCCCGACCTGATGCCGAGCGACATCACCGGCACGGAGGTGATTCATCAGGACAAGGCCACCAACGAGCGGCAATTCAAATTTTTGAAAGGCCCCATCTTCGCAAACATTGTGTTGGCCGATGAAATCAACCGCACCCCGCCCAAGACGCAGGCGGCGATGATGGAAGCGATGCAGGAACGGAAGATTTCCGCAGGAGGAACTGATCATATTTTGCCCAATCCGTTTTTTGTGTT
>CAZJRV010000384.1:0-1423 GCA_964548235.1 uncultured Verrucomicrobiota bacterium | reverse complement strand
AACCCCATTGAACAGGAAGGCACGTATCCCCTGCCCGAGGCTCAGTTGGACCGCTTTATTTTTATGATCAAAGTGGATTATCCCGATGCCGATGAGGAAATGGACATTATGAAAATGGTGACCGGCACCGTGCCTGGAAAGCCGCAACCGGTTTTGAACGCGGAACAAATCGTCGAGTTGCAGGATGTGGTGCGCCGCATTCCGGTGGCGGATCACGTGTTTGAGTATGCCCGCAAGCTGGTGCGCGTCACGCGCGTGACCACGGACGAAGCTCTGCCGCTCTGCAAAAAATGGCTCAGTTGGGGTGCCGGCCCGCGTGGTGGGCTCAACCTCATCATGGCCGCCAAGGCCCACGCGATTTTGAACGGGGGGGTTTATGTGAGTTGCCATGATGTGGCGACGATGGCCGGGCCGGTGCTGCGGCATCGCATCATCCCAAATTTTGCCGCCACCAGCGAGGGCCTCACGCCCGATGACATCATCGAGCGCATTCTCGAAGAGGTGCCGCAGGATGAAAAGCTGAGCTAAACGCGCGGCCGCACTTGTATGGACGCGCAACACACAGCGGAACTGCTGGACCCCGAGGCCATTGCCCGGGCAGATGCGCTGGGCTTGCACGCGCGATACGTGGTGGAGGGCTACATGGCGGGCGAACACAAGTCCCCTTACCGCGGCTTTGCCATTGAGTTTGCCCAACACCGTGAATATTCGCCCGGCGATGACGTGCGCCACATCGATTGGAAAGTAAATGCCCGCACCGACCGCCTCTTTATCAAGCAATACGAGCAGGAAACCAACTATGTTGCCAACCTCCTGCTCGATGGCAGCGAGAGCATGATGTACGCCTCGGGCGAGCACACCAAGCTGCAGTACGGCAAGATGATGGCGGCAGTGCTTAGTTACCTCATCATGCACCAGCGCGATGCCGTAGCGCTGGGCATTTTCGATGAGGATATGCGGGACTACGCCCCACGTAGTGACAGCCTCGCCACGCTGCCCACGCTGATGGCCCGGCTGGCCGCCTTCGAGGGAGAACAAGCCACGGACATCGCCCGCAACCTGCACGACATGGCCCTGCAAACCCCTCGCAAGGGCATCTTTATTTTGATCAGCGATTTCTTTGATGAGGAAGAGGAGGTAATGGAGGGCATCCAGCACCTTCGCTTTGGCGGGCACGAGGTGATTGTGTTTCACACGCTGGATCCGTTTGAGCTGGAGTTTCCCTTCAATGGATTGGTGGAGTTTGACGGGCTGGAGAAAATCCCAAAAATTCTCACGCGCCCCGCTGAAATTCGGCGCACCTACCAGCGCGAGATCGAATCCTTCCAGCGCCGCATCCGCGAAGGCTGCGAAAAGAACGGCGTTCACTACGTGCGAGTGGACACCAGCAAACCACTGGCGCAGGTTTTGAGCAGTTACCTCA
>CAZJRV010000383.1:0-1724 GCA_964548235.1 uncultured Verrucomicrobiota bacterium | reverse complement strand
CGCCACCACGCCCACGCTGGCGCGGTCGTCGTGCAGCGGGATCCACCAAAACCAGCCTTTTTCCGGCACGAACGCCACGCCCGTCGCGCCTTCGTCGATGCCCTTTTGCCGCACAGCGCCTTTATAATAAGTCCACACGGCGATTTTATTGAGAAACGGATCGCGTTCGCGCCAGCCATTGCGGTTGGCTGTGAGGGCTTCCTTGCCGGTGGCATCGAAAGTAAGCGGCGCGCGGAATTCTTTTTCCTCGCCGTTTTTCACCGCGCGCACGCCGACGACTTGTTTGCCTTCCCAAATCAATTCCTTCACGGAAATTTCCTCGATGACTTCCGCGCCTTTGTCGCGGGCGTTGTTGAGGAGCATTTCGTCGAATTCCGCGCGCATCACCTGCCAGGTTTGGGCAACAGTTTCGCGGTCGTAACGGTCAAAAAAATAAAAGGGCTGACTCGCGCGGCCATCGGGCGAGATGAACTGCACGCTATATTTTTTTGTGAAAGCCGATTGCCGGAGTTTTTCAATCATGCCCAGCCGCTCGAGCGGTTGGTACGTGAAAGGCAACAGCGATTCGCCGATGTGATAGCGCGGGAATTTTTCGCGCTCGAGCACCAGCACGCGACGTCCGTGCTCGGCCAGGATGGCGGCGGCGGCACTGCCGGCGGGTCCTGCGCCGATGATGATGACATCGTGCTCGGCCATGGATCAGGCGCTCTGTTTGGGCGGGAGGATCTCGACAATTTCGGCGAGATGATTGCCTTCGAGGTCGCGATGAATGTTGCAGCGCCCATAAAGTTCAGTGGAGGCGGGCAAGCCAAGCGCTTCGGTGATGAGCGGGTCGGAGTTCACGCGGAAATATGCCTGCGGGCAGCTTTGATGCAGGATGGCGTGGTCGGCAAGGATGGTGCCGAGAGGGACACTTTCGCCAAGGATCAACTCGCGCGCGGCCTCGGGGAATTGCTCGAGATGAATGGCGATCGCACCAAACTCCACCGGCACGTTGTTTTCGCCCGCCTCGAGAATGACCTCGCGTGTGTACGCAGCCTCGGTTACTTCGCGGTTGACCATCCGGAGATGAATGCGCGCGCCATGAAAATGCTCGAGCGTGGGCGTCATATCATCGGCGTGGACGAGCAGTTTGCGATAGGGCTCGGGCATATCCGCGCCGTCGATGGGCAGCAGCTCGGGCGGGGCGACGCCGCCGCGTTGGTAAAAATCGAGCAACGGCCGCGCGGCGTCCTGCAGGGAAAGCGTGGGGGCGGGATTGGACATCAGGCGTAGCGTGCGTTGCGGTGTTCGGGCAAAAAGAATTCGTGCAGCAACCGGTCGACCTGCAAAAGGCCTTCGCGGTTGATACGCACCGTGTCGCCGTCGATGTTGAGGTAGCCCCATTCCTTGATGCGTCGGAGCGGTTCCGCGAAACGTTGTTGTGGATTCACGCCAAATTTTTTCTCAAAATAATTCAAACTCACGGAGCCCAACTTGAGCTGTAAAATAAATTCACGAATCAGTCGCTCGTCATCGTTCGGTGTCAACGCGCGGTGGATGGGCAACTTGCCGGCATTCACGCGCTCCACGTACGGATCGAAATCGTGATGGTTTTGATAATGCACACCGCCGATGTGGCCGAAGGAGGCCACGCCCAGTGAAAGCAAATCGGCTCCGGCCCAGAGTTGGTCGCGGTATTCGAAAGTAGTTTTTGCCTTGTCTTTCACCGCTGTATACGCGCT
>CAZJRV010000382.1:0-1726 GCA_964548235.1 uncultured Verrucomicrobiota bacterium | reverse complement strand
GGAGTAGCGGCAGCACACGGGGAGAAGGTAGAAAGGAGATCGGAGAATGTCAAAGACAGGGGGTTAGGTCGCGAGTCGAAGGGCGAGGGTTGAGGGATGGAGCTCGGACTATATTTCCACCTTGCTCCCTGCAATGATTTCCTTTTCCCTTTCCCGATGGATTTGCAACTGCGGGACAAGGGGGTGATTGTCACCGGTGGCGCGAAGGGCATCGGAGCGGCGACGGTGCGGGCGTTTGCGGCGGAGGGGGCGCGGGTGGCTATTGCGGGGCGTAGTCCGGCGGAGGGCCAAGCGTTGGCGCAGGAGATGGATGGAATTTTCATCGAGGCCGAATTAGCAGAGGAATCTGCCTGCCGCGTGGTGGTGGATAAAACGTTGGGAGCATTTGGGCGTATCGATGTTTTGGTGAACAACGCAGGCGTCAATGACGGCAAGGATTTGAACACCTCGCCGGAAGAGTTTATGGCATCGGTGCAAGCAAATCTGTCGCACGTCTACGCGCTGGCGCATTTGTGCCGTGACGAATTGGCGAAACACGCGGGTGCGATTGTAAATGTTGGTTCCAAAGTCGCCATCACCGGTCAGGGCGGCACCTCCGGTTACGCGGCGGCGAAGGGCGCGATGAATGCCCTCACCCGCGAATGGGCCATCGCGCTTGCACCGGACAACGTGCGCGTGAATTGCGTGATCCCCGCCGAATGCATCACGCCGCAGTACCAACGCTGGTTTGATTCATTGGAAAATCCCGCCGCCACGCGCGCCGCCATTGAACGCCTTGTGCCACTCGATAACCGAATGACCACCCCCGAGGAACTGGCTAATACCATCGTCATCCTCGCCTCGCCCCGCAGCAGCCACACCACCGGCCAGATTATTTTCGTGGACGGCGGCTACACCCATCTGGACCGAGCCGTGAGTGCGGATCATTCGAAGTGGGAATAAAAAATTGGCTCCAGAGGAAGGACTCGCAGTCCATTTCCTAGTTATTTGAAGTGATTCTAGGGAGCTTTTCCATATACTCAATCCTCATCTATACACCATCGCTCCTCTTGGCATTGGAGGTTTCGTTGAAGGTTTCCTATTTGGCCGGTTCCTGAAACGCAACCCGCAATTCAGTGGCACGCTCAATTTTAGAACGGCTCGGACGGGAAAATCAATCTGCAGTTTTCCAAGGCTCCCAGAATGACTGGTCCGTGACCAATCAATTTCACTGCCGCACTTCGTTGCACCATGAGTCAAATCCCGTTATCATCTGCCCAGTGAAATTGACCAGCCTTACATTATTCCTGACATTAACTCTCCCTGCCCTGCCAGTGGAACCTTTGCCACCAAAATTTGCCAAACGTGACCGGAACAAGGACGGCAAGCTTTCACGCGAGGAAGTTCCGACAAGTTTCGCCAAATTCAAGTTTGCCCAAGCCGATCGCAACAAGGACGGATTCCTTGATGCCATGGAACTGGAGCGGGTGGCCAAAAAGCTGTCCGCCAAGGAGGAGACCAACCCTTCTGAACCCGTTGATCCAGTTGAGCCCAAGGCCGGCGCCATCCGAATCTTCCGTGACATCATCTACCGCAGGGATCCCAAGGACACCAAGGGCTGGAACAAACTCGACCTCTACCTGCCCAAGACCAAGGGGTTTGCCACGCTCCTATGGATCCACGGGGGCGGGCTGCATAGTGGCGATAAATCCAAGATCGAAACGGTGGCAAAACGTTTTGTGGCCGA
>CAZJRV010000381.1:0-1744 GCA_964548235.1 uncultured Verrucomicrobiota bacterium | reverse complement strand
GGCGCACCGGCACCGGCAAATGGCCGCAATGGTATCCGGACTGCCTGCCCGGCGCGTACGGCATTGGCCCGGGCTCGCCGGTGGGTGTCGTGTCCGGCCTCGGCGCGAAGTTTCCCGCCAAATACCAAAAAGCGATTTACTGCCTCGACTGGACCTACGGCACCATGTCCGCCATGCACGTGACTGCAGACGGAGCCTCGTACACCGCCAAGCGCGAGGAATTCGTCGCCAGCTCCCAACTGCGCATGACCGATGCCGCCATCAACCCGAAGGACGGCGCGATGTACTTTACCGTTGGCGGCCGCGGCGGCCAGAGCGCGCTCTACCGCGTCACCTACACTGGCAAGGAAAGCACCGCGACCGTAAAGGCCAAGTCACCCCACGCAGATCTGCGCAAGGTGCGGCGTAATCTGGAGTCGCTCCACAAACGCCAAGACGGCGCCATCAAAAAGACGTGGCCCGGCGCTATCGAAAAGGCGTGGCGGTACCTCGACCATTCCGACCGCCACATCCGCTGGGCCGCCCGCGTGGCTTTGGAACATCAGCCCGTCACCGAGTGGCAGGATTTAGCTCTCGTCGAGAACGACTTGCAGGCCTCTCTCACCGCCTCGTGCGCCCTCGCGCGTCACGGCGATGCCTCGCTCCAAGACAAACTCATCACCGAACTCGGCCGAATCGATTGGGCCAATCTGGATCCCGGCCAACAAGCCGAGTTCCTGCGCGTTTATCAGCTCGCCTTCATCCGCATGGGTAAACCCAGCGAAGCGATCGCCGCCGCAGTGGAGAAGAAACTGGATGCCGTTTATCCCGCACCCCTACCCGCCATCAACCGCGAACTGTGTACGCTGCTGGTTTACCTGGAATCGCCCAATGTCGTGTCCAAGACGCTGGCGCTGATGTCGCAAAGCAGCGATCAATCCAAGCACAACTGGAGCCCCGAACTGCTCGCACGCAATGCCGGCTATGCGCGCGCCTTTGCCGCCACCGCCGCCAGTTCGCCGCAGCGCGACCAGATCCATTACGCCAAGGAACTGCGCAACTTGAAAACCCACTGGACCGACGCGCAGCGCTTGGAATATTTCCGCTGGTACCGCAAGGCCGCGGGCTTCAAGGGCGGCAACAGTTTTGCCGGATTTTTGAAAAACTTCCGCGCCGAGGCATTGGCCAACGTGCCTGAAAAACTCAAGCCGGCCATCGCCAAGATCCAAAGCGAGCCGGTGGATGACGGACCGGATTTTGAAATCGATACGCGCCTCACCCTCGGCGTGGCGCCGCAAATGAAATTCGACAAGGCCGTGCTCAAGGTCAAAGCCGGCGCCGGCGTGGAGCTCGCCTTTACGAACAACGATCCCATGCCCATGATGCATAACCTCGTGCTCGTGAAACCCGGGGCCCGCTTCGATATCGTCACCGCCGCCGCCGTCATGGGCGCCGAAGGCATGGCCAACAGTTTCGTTCCCGAGAGCAACCAGGTGCTGGCCTACACCCCGCTGGTCCTCCCCGGCAACACCTACAAACTCTACTTCAAGGCCCCCACCAAGCCCGGCAAATACGAATACATCTGCACCTACCCCGGCCACGGCCTGACCATGTGGGGCACGCTGGTGGTGGAATAATCAGGCGTTTCCAAGCTGGACTTTCGTGTCATTTTCCGGTGACTTAACCGCTCACCGCGAATATTTATTCATCATGGCTCCGAAATCTGTTAAGCAACTGAAGACTGTCAAAAAGAATGTCCGCAAGC
>CAZJRV010000380.1:0-1754 GCA_964548235.1 uncultured Verrucomicrobiota bacterium | reverse complement strand
ATGAGGGCGCTCACGGGTGTGGGGCCTTCCATGGCATCGGGCAACCACACGTGCAGCGGGAATTGCGCGCTTTTGCCAACCGCACCGCAAAAGATGAGCAGACCGGCCACCGTGCTCACCGTGCCCATGGCAGACAATGCAGAGATGTCGAGCGTGCCGTGGACTTGCCACACGAGGAGGATGCCCAGCAAGAATCCAAAGTCGCCAATGCGATTGGTGAGGAAGGCTTTTTTGCCGGCATCGGCTGCAGCAGGTTTTTGATACCAATGACTGATCAGCAGATAACTGGATACACCAACGAGTTCCCAGAAAATAAAAAGCAGCACAAGGTTGGATGCCAGCACGATGCCGAGCATGGAAAAAAGAAACAGGCTGAGGCCGGCAAAGTAGCGCGAATAGCCCGCGTCAGTTTTCATATAGGCCAGCGAAAAAACCTGCACCAACGTGCCGACGGTTGTGACGATGAGCAGCATCAACAGGCTAAGCGGGTCGATGAGCGCGGCGAAGTCTACTTTGAAGTCGTCCAGTTGCAGCCATTGGATTCCGCCGAACGCGGTATCCGTGGTGGGCACGATGTCGGCGGGTGCGCCGTGGAATTTGATGAACAAAATAAGGCTGCACACGAATGCGATGGCCGAAGCACCCAACGAAAGGCCCGCGCTGACGCCGCGCCAACGCCGCGCGCCCAGCCCGATGAGCACGGCCGCCAATAGCGGCAGGAATAGCGCGACCATTGCGAGGGTTAATTTGAGTTCGTGGTCGGTCATCGGATCAAAGTTTCATCGAGTTGAGATCGGCCACGTCGATGGTTTGGCGTTTGCGGTAAAGGGCGACGATGAGCGCGAGTCCCACGGCCACTTCCGCAGCGGCGACTGTGATGATGAAAAACACCATGATTTGTCCGTCCAACGGCGAGCCGTGGGGCGAGGGGGGTTGGTGATGGGAAAAGGCAACGAGCGCGAGGTTGGCGGCATTTAGCATCAGCTCGAGACTCATGTACATGACGATAAGGTTGCGGCGAATGACCACGCCCAGCAGCCCAAGGCAAAACAGCGCGCCGCTGACGACGAGATAATGTTCGAGGCCCACGCCGGTCATTCGGTTTCCTCCTCGGGGTCCCCGGTGTTCTCAGTGTCTGGGGTTTTGCTGAGTAAAATGCAACCGACCATGGCGACGAGCAACAGCAGCGACACGATTTCAAAAGGCAGCACGTAGTTTGAGAAAAGTAATTCACCGAGCGGTTTTGTCTCGCCTGCATTATCGGCGAGGCTGCGTTCACTGGCGCGGGAGTTCGTCACAGTGGTGAGCAAAATCCACGCCAGCCCCGCCACCGCCGATGCGCCAAGTAAGGTGCCGAATTTGCGGAAGCGTTGGCGTTCTTCTTCCTTGATGTTTAGCAGCATAATGACAAATAGGAACAGCACGATCACCGCGCCGGCGTAAACGAGAATTTGTACCGCCGCCAAAAAGAATGCCTTGAGCAATACGAATAATCCCGACAAGCAAATGATGGTGAGCACGAGAAACATCGCGCTGGTGACGGGGTTGCGGCTGAACGGGTTGAACACCACCAGTGCCCCGCAAAGGAGGGTGAGCGCGCTGAAGATGTAGAAGAGCAGCTCCACTATTTGTCTTTGGGGGTTTTATCCACGGGAAACATTTCCTGCGCCTTGGCGTCTTCGGTTTTCTTTTCCCATTTCTTGATGCGATCGTGATGGGTGCCGCCGCGTTCGAGGAGTTTCTCTTTGTTGAAA
>CAZJRV010000379.1:0-1781 GCA_964548235.1 uncultured Verrucomicrobiota bacterium | reverse complement strand
CACTCGGGCAGTGACGGTTCCAGCCAAGGGGCCCGCGCGCATTGCGGTGCAGCTGGAGCGCTGGGTGGATCCGGCGCGGTTCGGGTTTTACAGCGGCGACCATCACATCCACGGCGCCGGCTGTTCGCATTACGACAGCCCGACGCAGGGCGTGCGGCCGTCGGAAATGTTCGCGCAGGTGAAAGGCGAGGGGCTCAACGTCGGCTGCGTGCTCACGTGGGGGCCGTGCTTCGATTTTCAACGCGATTATTTTTCGCCGTTGGCCGATGGCGTGAGCGAGCCACTGACGTTGTTAAAATACGATTTGGAAATCAGCGGCTTCGGCTCGGCGGCGCTCGGCCATGTGTGTCTGCTCAATTTGAAAAAACAAACCTACCCCGGCTCGAAAGGCACCAAGACCGAGGGCTGGCCGTCGTGGACCGTGCCGGTGCTGCGCTGGTGCAAGGAACAGGGCGGCGTAACCGGTTATCCGCATTCCGCGCTGCACGTGCAGCCGGCGGCCACCGCCAAGTGGCTGATGCGCACGCTCAATGTCGATGAAGACACCGTGCTCACGGGCGACGAGGCGGCCCCGGGCATGTTGCCGGAACCGTTCGCCAAGGTGGATGCCGATGGCAACGGCGCGCTCACCGAAGCGGAGTTGACCGCCAGCGCCAATCGTGCCGCGGACACGCTGCCGAACTACGCACTGCCCGCGCTCAACGGCGGCGGCGCGATGGAGATTTTTGTGAGCACCGCCGAGGGCGTGTGCGATTTCATCAGCGCTATGGACACCGCGCGCATCCCCGAATGGAACACGTGGTATCACCTGATGAACTGCGGTTTCCCGCTCAAGCTCAGTGGCGAGACGGATTTTCCGTGCATGTCCAGCCGCCACGTCGGCGCCGGCCGCGTGTACGTGCAGTTGGGCAAACAAACGAAACTCAATTTCGCCGAATGGTGCCGCGGCTTGGGCGCCGGCCAATCTTACGTGAGCGACGGCTATGCGCACGCGCTGGCGTTTACGGTCGGCGGGCAAACGTCGGGCAACGACGACGTGCGCTTGGCCAAGCCGGAAAAGGTGACGGTGACCGCGAAGGTGGCCTTCGCGCCCGAGACACCGCAGACCGTTGCGCAGGGACTCCTCAAGCCTCCCACTGGCCGTCGCATGAGCGGCGACACCATCAACCTCCACGCCCCGCGCCATCGCAAGTTTGTGAAGGGCGGCGAGCGTTTGGTGGAGTTGGTTGTTAATGGCCAAGTTGCCGCAAAGAAAATCGTTCCCGCTGACGGAGCGGTTCACGATTTGAAATTCGAGGTGCCCATCGCCCGCAGCAGTTGGGTGGCCCTGCGACATTTCCCGCAGCTTCACACCAATCCGGTGAACGTGCTTGTGGCCGGCAAACCCATCCGCGCCTCCCGCGCCAGCGCCCAGTGGTGCGCGGAATCAGTAAAAATTCTCTGGCACAACCGCCACCGCTTCATCAAGCCCGCCGAACGCCCCGCAGCCAAGGCGGCCTACGATCGCGCATTGAAGACCTACGAACGGATTGCCAAAGAATGTGCGGCTGAGTCGCGATGATTACTCCAGCCGCAAGCGCCTAATCAGTTGTGATCAACGTGTATTTCTCGACGTTGAAATTTCCATCCAGCCGGTGTCTTCACAAATACGTCCCGATACACGCCTGAATGAACCAGATTGGGAGCCGCTTCTCCGGTTTTCTGCCAAACAACAGAGAACACCGTCTTGGCATGAATCGAGCCATCCGGGTTTCGTGAGAACAGTGAGTTGGTCTGGTGAT
>CAZJRV010000378.1:0-1781 GCA_964548235.1 uncultured Verrucomicrobiota bacterium | reverse complement strand
CCTTTTGGAGCGCCGGCCAAGTACCTGGCAGCCTATCAGGGTGTCGAACTGCCGGCGATTCCACATCCCTTGAAGCCCTCGGGAAAAACTACGTGGCACGGCTCGGGCGAGTTCATGAAATACAACCGCTGGAAACGCAACCCCAACACCGACGCGGAATTTGCCCTCGCGGTGCGCAAGCACTACGCCGGTTGCGTGACCTACGCCGACGCCTTGGTGGGCCGGTTGCTGGCGCGGCTGGATCAACTCAAGCTGCGCGACAACACCATCATCGTGCTGTGGGGAGACCACGGTTGGCACCTTGGCGAGCACGCCATCTGGGGCAAGCACGCGCTCTTCGAAGAATCCCTTCGCTCCCCGCTCATCATCGTCGAGCCACGAATGGCCGTTGTCGGCAAACCCACGCAAGCGATGGTCGAGACTCTCGATATTTTTCCAACCGTCTGTGAACTCGCCGGCCTCAAGCCGCCCGCCAATCTCAACGGCCAATCGCTCGTGCCCATTTTGAAAAACCCCAATGCCAAAGGCCACCCCGCCTTCGCATACAAAGGCGGTTCACAAACCATCCGCACGGCAACCCACCGCCTCATCGCCCACCGCAACGGCCACCTCGAGCTCTACGACCACACCACGCCCGTCGGCGAAACGAAAAACCTCGCGAAAGCCCAACCCAAAAAAGCAGCGGCATTGCTGAAGCAAATCCAGTCGCGCTTGCAAAAATAATTTTATGAAACATCTCATCCTCCTTCTCACCTTCGCATTGGGCCTGCCATTTGCATCGGCAGCCGACCAGATAATTAAGCGACCGAACATTCTCTACATCATCGTCGATGATCAGTCGCCGTTTGACTTTAAGTTTTACAACAAACAAAGCCTGCTGGATGCGCCGGTGATTGAGAATCTGGCGGCGGAGGGGATGGTGATTGATGGCGCGTACCAGATGGGCTCGTGGGTGGGCGGGGTGTGCACGGCGTCGCGGCACATGATCATGAGTGGGCGCACAGTTTGGCACATCCCCGATCGCGGCAAGCGAATGCTAAATCCCAATGGTCGGAACCCAAAACTGGTGCCGCCCAACCTCGCGCAGTTCACGATGGCCGCGGTGTTCAACCGCGCCGGCTACGACACAATGCGCACCTGCAAGCGGGGCAACAGTTATGATGCCGCCAACGCGCTGTTTACTGTGCGGCACGATGCCACCAAGCGCGGCGGGACGGCTGAGACCGGCAGCGCCTGGCATGCTGAGCGCGTGCTCGATTATTTGAATGACCGTGAAAAGACAAAAGACACGGATCCGTTCCTGATCTATTTCGGTTTCTCCCATCCGCACGACGTCCGCGATGGCACGCCGGAGCTGTTGAAAAAATATGGCGCGGTGAATCATCGCGACAAAGACTCACTGCCGCCGGCTAATGCGAAACAGCCGAAGCTGCCCATCAACTGGCTGCCCAAGCATCCTTTTCACCACGGCCATCCGGGCCTGCGCGATGCGGTGCGCGTGCCGGGCGTTTGGGAGCGGCGCGATGAGCGCACGATCCGCAACGAGATTGGCCGGCAATTTGCCTGCAGCGAATTCATCGACCAACAGATCGGCCGCGTGCTGGCCAAGCTCAAGGCGATGGACGAGTTGGACAACACGTATATCGTGTACACCGCCGATCACGGCATGGCCATTGGCCGACACGGCTTGCAGGGGAAACAGAATTTGTACGAGCACACCTGGCGCGTACCATTTGTCGTGAAAGGCCCGGGCATCCAGCCCGGCAGCCGCGCGCAAGGGA
>CAZJRV010000377.1:0-1788 GCA_964548235.1 uncultured Verrucomicrobiota bacterium | reverse complement strand
CCCTGCCACCAACCGGCCCCATTGTCGAGGTTATTCACAATGGTGAACAATGCGCTTGCGCCGTTTGCCCCGAAAAAGTAATGCTCTGCGCCCGTGAGAATTCTCGTGGCCATCACCGGCGCCAGTGGAGCGATTTACACCCAACGCCTGCTCGACCGGTTGGATCCTGCCGCGCACGAGATTCACGTCATCACCAGCAGCTACGCGCAAATCGTCCTCAAAGAGGAACTGCCTGATGGCCTGCGCCTCGCCGAAGGCGTCCAGCTCCACGCCGCCAAAAGCATGAACGTCCCCTTCGCCAGCGGCTCCAATGCCTTCGATGCGATGGTCATCCTCCCCTGCACAATGGGCACACTCGGCCGTATCGCCCACGGCTACAGCGAGGACGCCCTCCTGCGTGCCGCCGATGTGATGCTGAAGGAAAACAAAACGCTCATCCTTTGCCCGCGCGAAACGCCGCTCAGTCTCGTCCATGTCAAAAACATGGAACTGCTTCTACTAGCCGGTGCCACGATGATGCCCACCAACCCATATTTTTATGCCGGCGCAAAAACGCTCGAGGATTTGGCTGACACCGTCGTCGCCCGCGTGCTTGACCACCTCGGCGTGGAAAACGAAATCTCCCCCCGCTGGCGGGAAGAGGAGAAGTGAGGGAATGATTAGGGAATAGGGAGTAGCGATTAGGAAAACCAAATCGGCTACTTTTGATTCCTACTCCCAATTCCCTCATTCAAACTTTGCTTTTCCCTTTCCAAACCTCCACGCTGTGCCTGTGCCGCGCAAAGACAAACCCAGCGAAGAGCCCAACCCTTCCCTGCTCCAAAAATGGGGCGGGTTCGTCAAGTTTTCGCACACCATCTTCGCCCTCCCCTTTGCGTTGGCCTCGATGGTGTTGGCGTCGCGGGCGGGATTTGCCGTGCTGGAGACGAAGGCGCAGGAAGCCGTGCCGCTGATGAAACTCGGCTGGCCGGGTTGGAAACTTTTCGGGCTGATCCTGCTGGCGATGGTCACCGCACGCACTTGCGCGATGGCGTTCAACCGCATCGCGGATCGCAAATTCGATGCCGCCAATCCACGCACAAAAGATCGCCATCTGCCCGCGGGCAAAATCTCCCTCTCCAGCGCGTGGACGCTTTGCATCTTGAGCGCGCTCGGCTTTGTCGCCACCACATTCGGAATCGACATGGTGCGCGACGCCCATCAAGGACGGCTCGTGTGTTTTTTTCTGTCGCCGGTCGCGTTGTTATTTATCCTCGGCTATTCACTCACGAAAAGATTTACCGACTTCACGCACGTCTTCCTCGGCATCGCATTGGCCATTGCTCCGATTGGCGCGTGGTTGGCGGTGAACGGCTCATTCGATTTTTCGCCAAACATCAAAGACCCCCTCCGCCACAGTGCGCTGCTGCCCACCATAATGGCCGCGTCGGTGGTGCTGTGGCTCATTGGGTTCGACATTATTTATGCGATCCAGGATTTCGAGTTCGACCGCGACAATAATCTCCACTCGCTCGTCGTCCGCTGGGGTCCCGACAACGCGCTGACCGCCTCGCTGCTGATGCATATGTTGTTGCTCGCGCTGCTGACGCTCTTTGGATTGTTCGCCGCGTTCAAAATGTCGTACTGGATCGGCTTGATTATCATTTCCGCGTGCGTGTTGCTCGAGCATTGGATCGCCCGCAAGCGCAGCCTGGATTGGGTGCAACGCGCGTTCTTCAATCTCAACGGCATCGTCAGCATCGTTTTTCTGGTGATGGTCGTCACCGAGGTCAGCCTAGTCGGGCGCTT
>CAZJRV010000376.1:0-1806 GCA_964548235.1 uncultured Verrucomicrobiota bacterium | reverse complement strand
CGTAACGGATGACAACGACGTCGCCTTTCTTGATACGACCGCCAAGGATGGCTTTGAGGGCTTTTTCCTCCGAATCAAACGGGCGTGCAATGCCGGTAAAGGTGAGGCCTTCTTTGCCGGTGATTTTGGCCACGGCCCCCTCGGGGGCGAGGTTGCCGTATAGCACCACGAGGTGGCTGTCTTTCTTGATGGGTTTCTTGAGTGAACGGATAATTTTCTGGCCATTGGGGTAGGGCTTCACGGTGCGGAGGTTTTGCGCCATCGTTTTGCCGGTCACCGTCATGCAATCGCCGTGGAGGAGGCCGGCGCGCAGGAGTATTTTCATCATCGGCTGAATGCCGCCAATGGCGACGAGTTCGATCATCAAGTATTTACCACTAGGCTTGAGGTCGCCAAGCACCGGAACTTTTTTGCCAATGCGCGTGAAGTCGTCGATGGAAAGTTTCACATTGGCCGCGCTGGCCATGGCGAGCAAGTGGAGCACGGCGTTGGTGGAGCCGCCGAGGGCAATGACGACGGTGATGGCATTTTCAAATGCCTTTTTGGTCATGATGTCGCGCGGCTTGATGTTGTGCTTCAACAAATTCATCACCGCTGCTCCGGCTTCACGGCTGTCCTTTTTCTTGGCGGGACTCACCGCCGCTTGGGCGCTGCTGCCGGGCAGGCTCATGCCCAAGGCCTCAATGGCGCTGGCCATTGTGTTGGCGGTGTACATGCCGCCGCAGGAACCGGGGCCGGGAATGGCGCAGCTTTCTACTTTTTGCAAACCCTTGTCATCAAGCTGATCATTCGCGTGCGCGCCCACGGCTTCGAAGACGGATACGATGTCGAGCTTGCGTGTGTCGCCGGTGATGCAGCCGGGGAGAATGGTGCCTCCGTACACGAATACACTCGGACGGTTCATGCGCGCCATGGCCATGATGCACGCGGGCATATTCTTATCGCAACCGCCGATGGCGACAAAGCCATCCATGCATTCACAGCCGACGACCGTCTCAATGGAATCGGCAATCACCTCGCGGCTGACGAGCGAATATTTCATACCCTCGGTGCCCATCGAGATGCCGTCGGAGATGGTGATGGTGTTAAAGATGATCGCCTTGCCGCCGGCGGCGTTGGTGCCGCGCTCGGATTCCTGGGCGAGCAAATCAATGTGCATGTTGCACGGGGTGACATTGCTCCATGTTGATGCGATGCCGATGATTGGTTTTTGAAAATCGCTGGATTTGAATCCCGTGGGATAGAGCATCGCCCGGCTTGGGGCACGATTCGGGCCATCCAGCATGCTGGCGGAGTGAGTGCGGAGATTGTTGTTTTTGCTCATGAGCGGCGGCAGTTTTCTCGCGAAAACAACGTAAAATCAAGACAAACGGTCAAATGGACTTCCGGAATCTTGACCCAGTTGATTTTTTGGGCGATACTGTAAAAACGATCTGGGGGCGTTCTGGATTCGACTGAGTGGACGCGTCAGGGATTGCATGCCGAGGATGGTTCTGACCTCGTTAACACCGGCCCAAACAACTAACTGCCAACGAAGAATTGGCTCTCGCGGCCTAATTAAGCCGTGACGTTCGTCTCCTGACACCGACTAGGGATGACGGGCGCCGACAGTCGGTTAGGTGCCCAGCGGAGATCGCGCGCTGGAATCCGAAATAAATTCATGCGAACTAGGCAAACGGATTTGCGTCAGGTCATTATCCCAAGCCGAATAACGAATCCTGACTAAGCATGTAGAAATTCTTGGTTACTTCGCTTGGGACGTGGGTTCAATTCCCACCGCCTCCACCAATTTCCCTTTAGAAATAG
>CAZJRV010000375.1:0-1828 GCA_964548235.1 uncultured Verrucomicrobiota bacterium | reverse complement strand
CAATTCGGCGGTGAAGTGATCAAGGAGTTAATTGCTTAATTCGACCTATGAGAATCGCGCTCGTTTTAATTATGTTTTCAATGGCGGGAACGCTGTTAGCCGCCCAGCCGAACATGGTGTTTATCATCGCCGATGACTGCACGTTTCGGGATATCGGGTGTTATGGCGGGCAGGCGACGACGCCGCATATTGATCGGCTCGCGAAGGAGGGCATGAAGTTTGCGCGGTGTTTTCAGGCGGCGCCGATGTGTTCGCCAACGCGGCATAATATTTACACCGGACTGTATCCGGTGAAGAGCGGCGCGTGGCCGAACCACACGCGGACGTATCCGCACGTGAAGAGCATCGTGCATCACTTGCGGCCGCTGGGCTATCGCGTGACGCAGACGGGCAAGACGCACATCAATCCGCGCACGGTTTTTCCGTTTGAAAAAATGGGTGGCGGCAAGAATCCGGACATGAAATACATCGACCGGCTCTTTGCCGAGACGGCCAAGGGCGGCAAAAGCGGCAAACCGTTTTGCCTGTTCGCCTGTTCCAACGAACCGCACACGCCGTGGAACAAGGGCGATGCCTCGGTGTATCCGCCAGCCAAGGTGAAGCTGCCGCCGTACATCGTGGACACGCCGCGCGTGCGTGAGGACTTTTCAAAATACCTCGCGGAGATCACCTATTACGATTCGCAAGTGGGCGAGATTTTGGCGCTGCTGGAGAAACACAAATTGGCGGACAACACGATCGTGATGGTGGTGAGCGAACAGGGCAACGCGTTTCCGTTTGCGAAATGGACTTGCTACGATCACGGGCTGCAATCGGCGATGATCGTGCGTTGGCCCGGCAAGGTGAAAGCCGGCAGCGTGACCGATGCGATGGTGGAGTATGTGGACGTGACGCCGACGTTTATTGACGCGGCCGGTGGCAAGCCGGTGGCGCCGGTGGATGGCCGCAGTTTTCTGCCCGTGCTGCTGGGCAAGACGGATCGGCACAAGGAACAGGTCTTCGGCATCATGACCACGCGCGGCATCATCAACGGCACCGACGCCTACGCCATCCGTTCCGTGCGCGAGGAACGCTACAAGCTCATCTGGAATCTTCACCATCAAAGCAAGTTCACCAATGCCTGCACGCAGATGCCATTATTTCAATCGATGATCGCCATGGCCTCGAAGGGTGACGCGATGGCCCAGCGATTGGTGAATGCCTATCATCACCGGCCGGAGATAGAGTTGTACGACCTGAAAAAGGACCCGCTGGAGATGAACAATCTCGCCGGGCAAACCGGCACCGCGGTGCACATCAAACGTCTGCGCGGAAAGCTTGAGGCATGGATGAAGGCACAGGGTGATCAGGGCGCGGAAACCGAGTTGAATGCCCGCGAACGGCAAGGGCGCCGAAATAAAAAGGAACCGAAGAAGAAATGAGTATGCATCGAATCCTTGTGATCATCGCTGCGATCCTCGCGCAACCCTTGCTGGCGACGGACCGCCCTAACATTTTGTTTATCTACGCGGACGATCTTCTGTGAACGGCTGGTTGCAGAGAGGGCACGCTGAGAGTCTTCATCTCCAGCAAAGCTTCGCGTGGGGTCAGCACAGTTTCAAAGATCGATCCCTACCCGCCACCGTGGCAGCGCCGTTCGTCAACGACATGCCCAAGCCGAACAACTAGCATCATTCCAAGCTGCCCGCTGGGCTGAAAGGTGTCGGGCAAGGCAATCCGCAGTTTTATCCACGAGACTCCAAGTAGCGTGGGTTCGATTCCCAAAACACATCCCACTCTTTTCACCACTATCCCAATTGGATTCTGTGGGTTTGGGGGATTTCTCTGG
>CAZJRV010000374.1:0-1836 GCA_964548235.1 uncultured Verrucomicrobiota bacterium | reverse complement strand
CATACAGCCCAAACAAGAACGTGGCCGATCTTGAGATGAAGTTCAGCTACCGGTTTCCCGGCAAGGGCAATAGCGGGGTAAGTATTCGCGCTATTGTAGACAAAACACGTAAACGCGATTTCCAAAGCTACCATGCGGATCTCGGACACCTCGGCATTGGCAAAAACGTGATGGGCGCATGGGACTTCCACACCCCGGGTCGCAAGGAGCATCGTTGCTTTCGAGGTGATCGGCTGGTGATTGCTGAGGATGATAAACCCACCATCACACCCATCAAGGACGGTCTGACTGCTGGGGATATCAAGAAAGGCGATTGGAACTCAGTGCACATCATCGCCAATGGCAACAACTTCAAGCTCTATATTAATGACAAACTTTCCAGTGAATTTACCGAGCGTCTTCCAAAGGCCAAGCGCCTCAAGAGCGGCATGATTCAACTCCAAATTCACGATCCTGATATGATTGTCCATTTCAGGGACCTCAAGCTGAAAATCTTGAAATAGGGCCCAAAAACGTGCTAGAAAATTGCACCGGTTATGAGGTTTTCCGTAATCCTTTTACTTTTTTTTATCTGCAAGGTTTCTGCACGTGCAGATGCCGTGCAGGAAGGAGAGCGTTTATTTGCCCTTAAGGTTCGGTCAATTTTAAGCAGCAAATGTTTTGCGTGTCATGGTGAGGATCCCAAGAAGATTAAAGGGGAGCTGGACCTTACTTCGCGTGCCGGGTTGCTCAAGGGTGGCGAAAGCGAGGAGCCCTCGCTCATCCCTGGTAAGCCATTAAAAAGTCCTCTCTACTTGGCGGCGACTCGCGAGCACGAGGATGATTGGTCGGTGATGCCGCCCAAGGAGAACGATAAGCTTTCAGCCACACAACTTTCTGTACTTAAGCGGTGGGTTGAACTGGGTGCCCCTTGGCCGGATGCAAAAATACAGGCGCGTTATATCTCCGAGGAACGCGCCAAGCCGGTGACTCCCGAAGGTGTTCTGGTGAAAACGAGTGGGGGACTGTTAGAGGATTGGACCTATCGGCGCTATAAACCTGAGGACGTGTGGGCTTTTCAGCCATTGGTAAAACCAAATGTGCCGAAGGGCACCGCAAATCCCATTGATGCTTTTATCAATCGCAAGTTGAAGTTAGCGGGTTTTACGTCGGCGCCACAGGCGGATTTCCGCACGTTGGCGAAGCGGGCATATTACGACCTCACCGGTTTGCCGCCGACTCCATTTGAGATTTATCAATTCCGATTGGCCTGGGACAAGGATCCGGCAAAGGCGTGGAGCGTGCTGGTCGACCAATTGTTGGCTAGCCCGCACTACGGCGAGCGCTGGGGACAGCATTGGCTTGATGTCGCGCGCTATGCCGATACCGGCGGTTACTCCAATGATTACGAGCGCTCCAACGCGTGGCGCTATCGTGACTACGTTATTCGCGCTTTCAACAGTGATAAGCCGTACAACGAGTTTGTTATCGAACAAATTGCCGGCGACGAACTCTGGGAAAAGCAGCCCGAAGAAAAACGGAACCCTGAGCTATTGGTTGCGGCCAGCTTTCTGCGCATGGGTCCGTGGGATCCGGCCATGACCCTTGCGCCTCAAGCCCGTCAGATTTATTTGGATGATGTGGTGAACTCTGTGGGTCAAACTTTCCTCAGTACCACGATGCGTTGTCTGAAGTGCCATGATCACAAGTTTGATCCCTTGCCGACGCGCGATTATTACCGGATGTATGCCGCCTTTGCCGGGACCCAGATGGCTGAACGCCCCGCCCCTTTTCTTAAAGTTGAAAACCGTTCGGGTCTTAACCAGAAAAAGGCGATTACCCAACGCCTGTGGGATT
>CAZJRV010000373.1:0-1838 GCA_964548235.1 uncultured Verrucomicrobiota bacterium | reverse complement strand
TGGCCCCACCGGCCGCAACTTTGCTGCAGGAATGTCCGGCGGCGTGGCCTACATTTCGGATCCAGAAAATGCCTTCGCGCCCAATTGCAATATGGAGATGGTGGAGCTTGAATCGGTGGAGGACGCCGAGGACATCGCCGAACTGCAAAGCCTCATCGAGGAACACGCCGAACGCACCGGCTCCACCGTGGCCGCCGAGGTGCTTGATCACTGGACCACCGCGCTTGGCCAATTTGTGAAAGTGATGCCCACCGACTACAAGCGAGTCCTCACCGAACGCAAACAACGCGAACAGGAATTGGTCGCTTAAAGAAGAATTTTTTCAATGGGTAAGCCAACAGGATTTATGGAGTTCGAGCGTGAGGCGGTGCCGTATCGCGATCCGCTCGAGCGCATCAACGACTACGCTGAGATAAACACCAATCCCAGCGAGGAACATCTGCAAACGCAGGGCGCGCGTTGTATGGATTGCGGCGTGCCGTTTTGCCAGTCCGGCTCGGGTTGTCCGATCGATAATCTCATCCCCGAGTGGAACCATCTCGTTTACCAAAACCGCTGGCGCGAGGCCATCGATCGGCTGCACAAAACCAATAATTTTCCGGAGTTCACTGGCCGTGTTTGCCCCGCGCCGTGCGAAGGATCGTGCGTGCTCGGCATCACCAACCCGCCGGTCACCATTAAGAACATTGAGAACACCATCATCGATCGCGCCTTCGACGAAGGCTGGGTGAACGCAGAACCGCCCGCCGAACGCACCGGCAAAAAAATCGCCATCGTCGGCTCCGGCCCCGCCGGTTTGGCCGCAGCGGATCAGCTCAACAAAGTCGGGCACTCGGTCACCGTTTACGAACGCGCCGATCGCATCGGGGGCTTGCTGATGTACGGCATCCCGAACATGAAACTGGACAAAGACGTCGTCGAGCGCCGCATCAATTTGATGCGCGAGGAAGGCGTGCAATTTGTCACCTGCGCGCACGTTGGCAAAAAGGAGGATTTCGCCCCCGGCCACATGACGCAAATCATGGAGGAACGCGGCTGTGAAATGCAGTTCATCGACCCCAATGATTTGCAGAAAGAAAACGACGCGCTGCTGATGGCCACCGGCGCGACCAAACCTTTCGACCCCACCGGCCGCAACCCCGGGCGAGATCTCGATGGCATTCAGTTTGCGATGGATTTTCTCACGCGCAACACGAAGAGTTTGCTCGATTCCAATCTCGAAGACAAAACGTACACCTCGGCTACGGACAAAAACGTCATCGTCATTGGCGGCGGCGACACCGGCGCGGATTGCATCGGCACTTCACTGCGGCACGGTTGCAAGAGCGTGGTGAATTTTGAGTTGCTCGATCAACCTCCCGCCGAGCGTGCCGCGAACAATCCGTGGCCGCAATGGCCGCGCGTGTATCGCCTCGACTATTCGCACGCCGAAAACAAAGCCAAACACGGCAACGACCCGCGCGCGTACCACGTGCTCGCCAAAGAATTTATTGGTAACGACAGCGGCCACATTGTTTCGGTGAAAACTGTCGAAGTCGATTGGACTAAACCCGTCGAAGGCGGGGCGCCCTTTAGCGAAGTGGAAGGCTCCGAAAAAGAATGGCCCGCCGACCTCGTGCTGCTCGCCACCGGTTTTGTCGGCCCCGAACTCGAAGTGGGCGAAATGCTTGGGCTCGAATCCCAAAATCCGCGCGGCAATTGGCAGACCTTCATTGGCGAGCACGGCGAATTTACCACCAACATCGAGGGCGTCTTTGTCGCCGGCGATTGTCGCCGAGGCCAATCGCTCGTCGTCTGGGCCATCAACGAAGGCCGCGGCGCCGCCCGCGCCATCGACC
>CAZJRV010000372.1:0-1839 GCA_964548235.1 uncultured Verrucomicrobiota bacterium | reverse complement strand
GTTGAGCATCAGCAGCGACTGTGTGGTCGTCGTAGTCACGTTGCGCGATGGTGCATGAGAAATGGCATCGGGCGAATCAAAGGCGTTCATCATCTCCCTTGGCTTGTTGCGAAGCACTGTGCCGTACACTGCGCGCCGCGGTTCCTTGGCCAAATCCACTCCTTCTCCACCGACCTTTTCGTCCAGCTCACCCGAGGTCACCAAGATCGCATCATGAATCTGCCCCGCATCCAAACGGCGAATGGGATAATGCCAAAGCAGCTGATTTTCCGGATCCACCAAACGCGGATTTTGAATTTCGGATTTTGGATTTTGGATATCACTCCCCATTCGATACGTCGCGCTGGTGACCATCAGCCGATGCATTTTTTTCAAGCTCCAGCCATCTTCCACCAATCGACCCGCCAGCCAATCGAGCAATTCCGGGTGAGTGGGTTTCACACCGAGTCGGCCGAAATCGCTGGCATTCGCCGCGAGACCTTGGCTGAAGTGTTGCTGCCAAAGCCGATTCACAATCACGCGCGCGGTTAGCGGATTTTTGGGTGAAGCAATCCAGTTGGCCAACGCCGTGCGGCGGCCGGTGGATTGCAGCACGGTTGGCGGAGGCGTGATGCGCGCCGGGCCGGGATTGAGAATGGAAATAAATCCCGGCGAGATGATGCCAGCCTTGGATTTTTTTGGGATGCGCGTGGGCGGCGCAATTGGTCCCACGTCGCTGGCCACAAACGCCATGGTTGGCAGTGGCTTGGGCTTGAGCGCATCGTGCTTGGCCAGCTCAACATGCAACTTTTCCCATTCCGCCTTATGTTCGCCCTTTAGCAGTTTCGGCAGTTTCTCCGGGTGCAGCCCAATCTGTCGCAGCGATAACTCGGCGATCTGTTGCTCGTATCCCGTGCGATCTTTGGGTCGCTTACGAATCATCGCCTTGATGTCGTCATTGAATTTGATGAATCCCTCTTTGGTGCTGTTCTCTAGTAAAATTGGCTGTTCGATCTCATGCAGTCGTTGCCGAATCGATTGCGTGGACTTCTCCCATGTACGTTGCTGCATCGTGAATTGTTTGCGCTCGGTCACGCTCCCCAAAGGCATCGCCTCACGTGGTTGTAGTGGCTCGAAAAAAGCTCGGAGCCTGAAATAATCTTTTTGGAGAATGGAATCAAACTTGTGATCGTGGCAGCGCGCGCACTGCATGCCCATGGCGAGAAACACATCGCCGGTCACGTCGGTGATGTCGTTAAGTATATCGCTCCACTGTGTTTCCACATCGCGCTGGTTGTGCTCGTAAATCCAATGGCGCAAATACATCGTGGCCGTGAGCGCCTCGCGATTGGCGGGATCAATTTCATCGCCGGCGATTTGCTCGCGCACAAAGCGGTCGTATGGCTTGTCGGCATTGAATGAAGCAATAACGTAATCGCGATAGCGCCACGCCTCAGGCCGGGGATGGTCGGCGTTGTAGCCGTCTGAATCCGCGTAGCGCACGAGGTCCAGCCAAAACCGCGTCTGGCGTTCGCCAAACCGCGGACTGGCCAGCAGCCGGTCAACGAGCGCTTCGAATGCGGTATTCGGATTTCGGATTTCGGAATTTAAAAAGGCATCCACTTCGGCCGGCGTGGGCGGCAGTCCAGTGAGGTCGAAAGTTACGCGCCGAATGAGCGTAAGCGCATCGGCGGCCTTGGCGGGAGTGAGTTTTTGAGCGGCAAGCTTGCGAGCAATGAAAGGGTCGATGTCATTTTTCGCCCAGCCTTTGCCCACCTTCGGCACCGCTGGTTGGCGCACTGGCTGGAACGCCCACCACGCGCGGTCTTGTTTGGTGAAATTCGCCGCAAAAACCGGAAT
>CAZJRV010000371.1:0-1841 GCA_964548235.1 uncultured Verrucomicrobiota bacterium | reverse complement strand
CAGGCGGATTGGTGGTTCCGACAAATCCGCGAGAACTTGGACGCGGATCCGCCGCCCGAACCCAAGCCCGCGCCGGCGCAGGAAAATTTCCACTGGCGCTGAGCGACAACTTTCAAAGCAAGGCTACACTCGCATGAAAACAGACGCAGTCACGGTTGGGTTAAGACACGACTGCCGTCCACCTGGCATCTCCTCCCTATATCCACAGCCAGGATCCACCCGGCCGCCTGTCCCCTCGGGCGGCCGACCCCTTGCCGACCCCCGCCCCGGCGCATCCCCAGCGCCGGGCGGGCGTTAGCTAATTTGTCAATCTTGTGAATCAATCGGCGTTGTGCGCCGTGCTAACTTGTGTTGCAATCCGCACCCATGAAGGCTGACCCTCAATTGCTCGAAACCCGCAGCAGCCTCATTAACCGGCTCAAGGCCACCATCAACGGCGAAAGTTGGGAGGTTTTTTTTAACACCTATTGGGAACTCATCTACAGCGTTGCCCGCCGCGCCGGGCTTTCGGAGGCGGACTCGCAGGACATCGTGCAGGAAACCATCCTCAAGGTTCACAAGAGCCTCGACCGGTTTCAATACAACCGCAAACGCGGCAGCTTCAAGGGCTGGCTGCGCACCATCACCCGCTCGCGGTTGACCGAGCATTTCAAAAAACAACAACGCCAACCGGCAACCCAACAACCGCGCGAAGACGAGGAGGACCCGCTCGCCAATCTCGCCGACCCTCAAGAACCGGAGCTCGATCGCATTTGGGGCGAAGAATGGTCGCGCAGCCTAATTCAGCGTGCTCTGGCATTCCTCAAACAACAAGTCAGCCTCAAACAATATCAAATTTTCAAGTGCTACTGCATCGATGAATGGAGTGTTAAAGAAGTGTGTGACGCGCTCGACGAGAATGCTGCGCAGGTCTATATGGCCAAAAAACGCATCGGAAAAATTTTTGCCGCCAAACTGGAGCGATTGAAGCAGGAAGAAGAGTGAATCCTTTTCCCTTGCCGCAACCTCGATCACTCCATAGCGTTTGCATAGCTAACGGCACTACAATCCGCGACCGCAAACTACCTCCATCGAAATTCAATTCCGCAATCCCGCCAATGAAGAGACCGGCAGTTTAACTGAACTACTGGAAGGCGATGCCGCGCGGACAGAATCGACGCTGACGGAATTCTCCGGCGCGCCAATTTTCCCGCCGCACACCATCGGCAGCGGCGCGGCAGATCCGCAATTACAGTTACTGTTCGAGCGCTCGCATGCGTCCGGCTCATTGGGCGGGGATGATCCCGGCGCCTTTCTGCAACGTGTCGCTCAGGATGGCTGGCGGCCGTCGCTCGAGAAAGAATTCGGCGCCACTTCGCCGGGCTTGCTGCGTGCAATCGCACCAAACCGCACGGCGTGGTCCTATCTGTTTGACCTCGGCCCGGAATCGCGCGTACTCGATCTCGGGTGCGGAACCGGCGGTGTGGCGTGCCGATTGGCCAAGGATCACCACGTGATCGCCGCTGACAAATCACCCATCAACGCCGCCTTTGTCAAACTTCGCGGCGAGCAGGAGGAACTCCCACATTTTCAATCCATCTGTGCTGATGGCGTGGATCTCCCAATCGCAGATGGCCAGCTTGATCTGGTTTGCATGATTGGCAGCTTCGAATGGATGCCCACCTCTTGGCCGAATGAAAACCCAGAGGCGATCCATGCGCGCGTGCTGGGCGAAGTATTCCGCGTCCTCAAGCCCGGCGGCTCACTTTTTCTCGCCATTGAAAACCGCCAATACCTTGGGTTTGCGCTGGGCGTTGCTGATCCTCACGCGCGCATTCGGCACGTTTCCTACCTCGACCGCG
>CAZJRV010000370.1:0-1849 GCA_964548235.1 uncultured Verrucomicrobiota bacterium | reverse complement strand
ACCTCAAAAACGCGCACGTCTGCGACCTGCAAATTGGCGGCAGCGATCAATGGGGCAACATCACCGCCGGCATTGAGCTCACCCGCCGCAAGCTTTCCAAGACCGTTTACGGACTCACGCTCCCGCTCATCACCAATGCCGATGGCAGCAAGTTCGGCAAGTCCGAGGCCGGTGCCGTGTGGCTCGATCCCGCCCGCACGAGTGTTTACAAATTTTACCAATTCTGGATCCGCACCGACGACCGCGACGCCGTGCGTTACCTGAAATACTTCACCTTCCTTCCGAAGGAAGAAATCGCGGCACTCGAAAAGGAACACGAGGAAAACCCCAGCGCCCGCGCCGCTCACTCGGCCCTCGCCATTGCGATGACCAATCTCATCCATGGGGAAGCCGCCACCGCCGAGGCCCAGCAAGCCAGCAAAATCCTTTTCGGCGGCGGCCTCGAGGGCATCCCCGAAAATACCTTCAACGAAATCGTCGGTGAAGTCCCCACGGTCGAAATCGAAAAATCGAAACTCGAAGGCGAAGGATTTCCCATTTTGGAATTGTTTGTCACCGCCGACCTCTGCCCCTCCAACGGGCAAGCCCGCAAGGATCTCCAAGGCGGCGGCTTGAATTTAAACAACGAACGCCAGTCCGATCCGCAACACAAAGTCACCCCCGACGCCCTCCTTTTTGGAAAACATTTGCTGCTGCGAAAAGGGAAACGGAATTACACGGTCATTACCGCCAAGTAATTTCTACCACCACCCCAGCCATTTCCAATACGGCAACCCCACGCCCAGCCACGCGGCAAGGTGGAACAGGGAAACAATCGCCCCCACCTTGAACCACCGCCCAACAGGCACGTAACCGAAGCCGGAATAAATCACCACCGGCCCCGTGGAATAATTCGTGAGGCAACCGCACAGGTTTGAGAAGTACGCCAAGAGAGCGACCATCAACATCCCCGGCACACCCACCGCCAGCGCCACGGCGAGGAACGCCGCCACCATCGCCGTGATATGGCCCGTCAACATTGAGAAGCCGTACATCGAGTAAAAGTAAACCAACGCCAACACCACCGCCGTGGCCAGCATTCCCATCCCCGCCGCTTGCACTTGGCCCTGCATTGCGCCGGCGAACCACGCGATAAAGCCCGTCGCCTTCAGCGAGCCCGCCATCGACACCATCCCGCCCAGCCACACGAAGGCGTCCCACGCCTCGCGGTTGCCGGTAATGCCCTCCCACTTTTCCGCGCCGCTCAGCAACAAAATCAAAACTCCCATCAACGCCACCACGCCCGTGTGCATCCCGTGCAGCCACTTGCTCGTCGCCCACAGCGCCAGCAATAGCACGAACACCCCGAGCATAATTTTCTCATTGCGAGACCACGCGCCCATTTCGGCCAATTGTTCGCGAGCACTTTCGCGCGCCGTGCTGGCGTCCTGCATTTTTGGCCGAAGCAGTTTGTGCAAAAACCACGGCATCAAAAACAGGCAAACCAATCCCGGCACGATGCTGCCCTTGAGCCAAGTCATCCAGCCAAACTCCAATCCGACATCGCCGGCCGCCGTGCTCACCAAGCCGTTGGCCGCCATGCCGGTGAGGAACATCGCCGCCGTGATGAGGTTCACGTGCGCGCCGTTGAGCATCAGATATTCGCCCGCCAAGCGCGGTTGATGATCAGGCCGCGAACCCAGCGCGCGGGAAAGCGAATTCACAATCGGCGCCATCACGCCACCACCACGCGCTGTGTTTGAGGGAATCGCCGGCCCCAAAATCAACTCCGCCAACGCCGTCGCATAGCCCAGCCCCAGCGTGGTTTTGCCAAATTTGACAACGCACCCCAACGCAATCCGCCGCCCCA
>CAZJRV010000369.1:0-1865 GCA_964548235.1 uncultured Verrucomicrobiota bacterium | reverse complement strand
TCCCTGCTCGGCAGCTTTGCGGAACCACTTAACTGCCTCCTTCTCGTCCTTCTCCGCACCCAGTCCGGAAAGGACCATCGATCCAAGGTTGGTCTGCGCCATGGCATGCCCCTGCTCAGCAGCCATTCGATACCACAACACTGCTTGCTTGAGATTCTTTTTTACAGCATTGCCCAAATGGTAACTCCGCCCAATAATGAATTGCCCGTTTGAATTTCCCTGTGCAGCTGCTTTTCCAGCCCATTTCAACGCTTCTGCATAGTTCTGCTTAACTCCTTTGCCATAGGTGTAGTTTCTAGCCAATTGACCCTGCGCCCTCGCGTCACCTTTCTCCGCCAACGCCTTCAGCGACTCAAAGTCCTTTGGCAATGGCTTCAATTTCGGATTCTTTTTAATTATCTCCTTGGAAAGCTCCTGTGCCTTGGCGATTTGGTCGGGGGTCATCGTTTCGACGAGGGCAGATATAGTCTTCTTGCCCCCCCCAATCATTATCACGAGCGATGGAAAGCCACGCCAATCCAGTCACTTTATCTTCAGTCACGCCAATGCCTTTTGAATGCCAATGCCCCACCATATACTGGCCTTCAACATGTCCCTGCTCGGCAGCTTTGCGGAACCACTTAACTGCCTCCTTCTCGTCCTTCTCCACTCCTTTGCCATCACGATACGCCACACCAAAGTAGAATGGGGCATGGGGCAGTAAGGAGGCAGGGAGTACAAGAGCTGATTTATCTCCCTGCAGCACAACTCCTATTCTCCTTGAAGCCAGCAGCGCCTGATATAACTCCATCGCATCGTTAAAAGACAAGTCGCTCTTAACGGAGAAGTCGAAGGTAACTCGCGGCAGATTGACGGGCGCAATAATTGTGCGCCCGGTAAATTCACTAAAATCCTCGAGCAAGGGGTCAAGTGGCACACCTTGATAGGTATGGCCGGCTGGTATAACGATTTTTAATTTGCCTGCCAAAGTCCGCTCATACTCCAGCACTTGTTCGATCGCAAACTGGTCTTTTTCATCGAGCTTGCCATCGCCGTTCTTGTCAAATTTCTTGATCACATATTCCGAGATGTTTTCGACGACGACCCGAAAGGCACCAGCGTTCTTGGGCACGCGCTTGGCATCCAGTTGGGCGAGGGGCAGCACCCGAACAAACTTGTTTCCCAACGGCTCAATACCAATTCCTTTGGCAGCCAGTAGTGCCTGTATGGCCTCCATGGTGCCGATCTCGGACATGGGCCCCTTCGGCTTTAATTCGAGGAATACTCGCGGCAGGCTCGGGTGCGCAATAATTGTGCGCCCGGACAGGTCACTAAATATATCGAGTACCATATCAATTGGAGCCTTTGAAAAAGACAGGGTCACGGACCCCTTTTTTGGAGGGTTCGCTTTTGGGACAGCGGGCCAGCCCCTCACAACATCGGAGACAATCTGCCCCTTAATCGTGTTAAATGTCCGGTAGATTTTGAGTTTCACCGCGCCTTTCTCTGGATCGATGCTCAACACCTCTACACCTTCTCTCATGTCGCCTTCGCTCAGTGCCCCGCGCCATTGGGCCCCACGCACGTCGAGAATATCCAAAAATACCATTTTCTTCTCTCCCCACACCATCATGCCCGCGAGACGAACCTCCGGTTTTGGCGGAGGTAACGGCTTCACCACCCGCCCCGTATGCCGCGCATTCTGCCCACGCATCGGCCACGGGCTTTTGGCGAGGCCTTTGGAGTCAGTCTTGATGGCATAGAGCTTTTTGTCCCATGACCCGACATAAACCGTGCCATCAGAACCGATGGCGGGGGAGGTCACATTCTCTCCCGTTTCAAATTCCCATAGCTTGACCCCACTCTTGCCATTGATGGCAAAGAGC
>CAZJRV010000368.1:0-1867 GCA_964548235.1 uncultured Verrucomicrobiota bacterium | reverse complement strand
CGCCAACCGCCGTGAGATGATCGAGCGCGACGCATAATCGGGGCTGCCGTGAAGTCCATTGCCGATTGCCGACTGTACGCTTTCGTCGACAGCGCCTATTTGCACGATCGCACCCCCGCCGACCTCACTCGCCAGCTTTGCGATGGCGGTGCCGACCTCATCCAACTCCGCGCCAAGGATTGGCCCGAAGAAAAAATCCGCCAAACAGCCGAGGACATCCTCCCCATTACCCGCGCCGCCGGCGTGCCCCTTGTCATTAACGACCACTGGCAACTCGCCTGCGATCTCGGCGCAGAATTTTGCCACCTCGGGCAGGAAGACTATTTTGAGTCGAGCGCAATCCCTCAACCCTCAACCCTCAACCCTCAACTTGGTTTAAGCACCCACGCCCCCGAGCAAGCCGCGCGCGCGATGAAAACCAACGCCACCTACCTCGCCATCGGCCCCGTTTTCCCCACGCCCACCAAGCCCGGGCGGCCGGGAGTCACGCTCGACTACGTTCGCTGGGCCGCCGCAAATGTGGATCGCCCGTGGTTTGCCATCGGCGGCATCACGCTGGAAAATATCGAGGCCGTACTCGCAGCCGGCGCGCGACGCATCTGTGTGGTCTCCGCCATTTTGAATGTCCCCGACATCGCCCAAGCTTGCCAGCATTTTCACAAACACCTAGCCTCCGTGCCCGTCGAGCCGCTGAATTAGTTTGCCGAAATGAACTCGTTGCCCTCCCAACCAAAATACGTCCAGCGCCTTTCCCTCTCCAAGCGGGAGAAGGCCAGAGTGAGGGAGAAAAGCTAAAACAAACCCAAAGCCACAAAAAACCGATGAGCCTTTTAATAGTCGGCACCACCGCCCTCGATTCCATCAAGACCCCTTTCGCCGAAAACCCGCGTCTGCTTGGCGGCTCCGCGAGCCACGCCGCAGTGGCCGCGAGTTTTTTTGCCAAGACGCATCTCATTGGCGCGGTGGGCGATGATTTTCCGCGCAAATACATCAACCTCTATCGCAAACACGGCCTCAACCTCGACGGCCTTCAGCAGCTCAGCGGGCAAACCTTTCACTGGTCCGGCGAGTACGAGCTGAACATGAACCACCGCCGCACACTCGATACCGTGCTCGGTGTTATCGAGGATTTCTCGCCCACGCTCACCACCGCGCAAACGCGCCTGCCCTACGTGTTGCTGGCCAACTGCGCGCCCGATTTGCAGGCCAACGTGCTCGACCAAATGCGCCGCCCGAAATTTGTCGTGGCGGACACCATGGACCTCTGGCTAAACATCGCCCGCGCTCCGCTGCTGAAGCTGCTGCCGCGCCTCGATTGCCTCGTGCTCAACGACAGCGAATCCGCACAGCTCGTGGAGGAAGACAACCCCATCGCCGCCCTCCCGCGCATCCACCGCCTCGGGCCAAAATACGTCATCATCAAAAAAGGCGAACACGGCGCCATCCTTTCCAGTCCGCGCGGGTTGTTCATCGCGCCCGCCTATCCATTAAAAAAAGTAGTAGACCCCACCGGCGCAGGCGACAGCTTCATCGGCGGCCTAATGGGTCACCTCGCCAGCCAAAAAGGCAGCCCCGAAAAAAACCTACGCCCCGCCCTCATCCACGGCACCATCACCGCGAGTTTTTGCTGCGAGGATTTCGGTCTCAAGAAAACAACAAAGATCAAAAAAACCGACCTCATCAAACGAGTACGCGAGTTGTCAAAAATGGTTGCTTGGTGAGCAGGTAATCGTGAGTCATGAATAGTGAGTTGGCGCCCTACCACCCTTGCCAAGCCAACCCCCCTCTGCCAAACTCACGCCACTTCATTCGCGCGGGTGTCGTACAATGGTAGTACGTGAGCTTCCCAAGCTTGAGACGTGGGTTC
>CAZJRV010000367.1:0-1871 GCA_964548235.1 uncultured Verrucomicrobiota bacterium | reverse complement strand
GTGGGTGGCGGGGCTGATGGTGGCGCAGTTGATAAAGAGGCGTCCCTTGGAGCGGGCGAGCAGTGAGCCGGTTCCGCTGAAGATTTTTTTCATCGCCTTGTCATCGGTGACCACGGTGATGATGATGTCGGAGTGTTTGGTGACCTCGGGAAGTTTTGTGCAGTGTCGGGCACCAATTTCCTCCGCCAACGATTGGGCGGCGGGGGTGTTGACGTCGAACACGGCGGTGACGTTGAAATTTTGGTCCTTTAGGCGGCGTGCCATGTTCGCGCCCATGCGGCCTACGCCGACGAATCCGATTCGTTCTGACATGTCTAGAGAATTCCTGGGTTGGGGTTTGCGCGCTGATGAGCCAGCACAATGGTCGGTACTGGAGACACCCTAATGGGCGGCGGCGATGCTGGCAATGGATTTTTGCTCGAAATCTGCGGGTAAAATCAGGGTGGGGCAGGGGGAGGTTTGCTCGGTGAGGTGTACTTGCACGTGGCCTGCCCCGAGCGTGGAGAGTTTGGCGGTGATTTCAGTGCGGACCAGCTCGGGCGTGTTGCAGTCGCGGCTGAGGTGGGCGCAGAAAAGGTGCTTTAGGTTGGGATGCAAAATCTGTTCGAGAAAATCAGCCGCACCTTCGTTGGAAAGATGGCCGTGCCGGCTGGTGATGCGCTGTTTCAGGTGGGGCGGACGGAGGGGGTCATTGCGCAAAAGGTCGAGGTCATGATTGGTTTCGAGCAGAAGGATTTCGCATTCGCGCACGCGATCGGCAATCAGCCGGGTGCCGTGGCCGAGGTCGGTGAGCCAGCCGATGCGTGCGCTGGGGGTGCGCAATACGAAGCCGACCGGCTCGATGGCATCGTGCGGCACGGGAAAGGTATCAATGGTGAGGTCGCCTATTTCAAAGGGCTGGCCGGTTTCGAACAGGTGAAATTCAAAATCGCACTTATGGATGCGGCGGATTTCCTCCGCAGTGTGGCGGTTACAGTAAATCGGAATGCCGAGCTTGGCATTGAGCACGCGCAGTGCCTGAATGTGGTCGGAATGTTCGTGGGTGATGAGGATGCCGTCCAGCCGCTCGGGAGTGCGATCCAGCGCGAGCAGGGCATTGCGGATGCGGCGCGCGCTGAAGCCGCAATCGATCAGAACGCGCGCGCCGGGCGTTTCCAGATACGCGGCATTGCCGCCGGAACCGCTGCCAAGAATTGTGAGCCGAACCTCCTCCACGCGCGGAGTGTACGTCGCGCGCGACGCGGGCACAAATTATTTTCATTCACACGTTGCGCTTCGGCGAATTGAGGTTATATTTCCAGAACCCTTTTTGGCGGATCAAAAGTGCAAGCAGTTTGCGTGCCATTGGCCTTGCTATTGACGTCCAAAAACGGTAACAACGGACAGCCGCCCAACCTATGGCTTTTGAACCGAGAATGCAATTGGGACAGAGACTTGCGCAAATGCAGGTTATGTCCCCACAGATGCAGCAGTCGCTGGCTTTTCTGCAGGCGCCGATGTTGGATTTGCGCTCGATGATTAACAAGGAGTTGCAGGAAAACCCTGTGCTCGAGGAGCTTTCCCCCGATGAATCGGCCCCTGCCGATAGTGCAGAGGCAAACGGCGAAGCGCCCGAAATACAACCGCCCGAGGGTACGAAAGTGGATCCTACTGCGGAGACCCCTGGGGAGCCGGTGGATGATTTCAGCAAGGAACTCGAGCGGCTCGCCGAGATGAGCGAGGAATGGCGCGATCATTTCAATGCTTCCCAAGTAACGCCCATCGCACGCCCCAGCGAGGATGATGATGAACGGCGGCAGTTCATGATGGAATCCATCACCAGCGGAACGTCGTTGCAGGATTTGTTGATGGAACAATCCAAGCTAAGCGAC
>CAZJRV010000366.1:0-1873 GCA_964548235.1 uncultured Verrucomicrobiota bacterium | reverse complement strand
TTCGGTCACCTATGTCATCGGCCAAATGAAAGGCGTCGGCGTTGTCTTCTCGCGCTTTCTTGAAACCGACTACAACACCGGCCTCTTCATCGGCATGGGCATCGTCTTTTTCTACGCCGTGCTCGGCGGCATGAAAGGCATCACCTACACCCAAATCGTCCAATACGTCGTCTTGATTTTCGCATACACCGTCCCTGCCATTTTCATCTCACTCCAACTCACCGGCAACCCCATCCCCCAGCTCGGCCTCGGCGGGGATGTTGCCGGCGGCACCCCGCTTTTGGCCAAACTCGACACGGTCATCCATGACCTCGGTTTTCACAAATTCACCACCCACGTGATGGAGAGCAAACTGAACATGTTTATGTACACCCTCTCCCTCATGATCGGCACCGCTGGTTTGCCACACGTCATCATTCGATTTTTCACCGTGCCCAAAGTCAAAGACGCCCGCCTGTCCGCCGGCTACGCCCTGATCTTCATCGCCATCCTTTACACCACCGCCCCCGCCGTCGCCGCGATGGCTCGCCTCAACCTCACCCAAACCATCCAAACCGGCAAAGTCGGCACTCTCGAGGGCAATCTCGAATATGCGAAACGCCCCGAGTGGTTCAAGAATTGGGAAAAAACCGGCCTGCTCGAATACCACGATTGGAACGGAGACGGCCGCATCCAGTATTACAACGACGGCGGCTTGGGCGCATCGAAGTTTGCCCTCACCACCGCTAACGCCCAACTCACCGCCGCCGAGAAATCCGCCGTCGAGGGCGACACCGACGCCGCGGCCGCCATCGCCGCCGCACAAAAAAGCATCACTACTGCCAAAGCAAAAATCGCCGAGACAAAAACTCAGCACGCCGAAACCCCCTTCGCTAAACACGGTTGGCAAGGCAACGAAATGGTGAAGGTCGACAAAGACATCATCGTGCTCGCCAACCCCGAAATCGCCAAGCTCCCCAGCTGGGTCATTGCGCTGGTCGTCGCCGGCGGATTGGCGGCTGCGCTCTCCACAGCCGCCGGGCTGTTGCTCGCGATTTCCTCCGCCATTTCGCACGATTTGCTAAAAGGAATCATGCGACCGGACATCACCGAAAAAGAAGAACTCAAAGCCAGCCGCATCGCCATGGTAGGCGCGATTTTGATGGCCGGTTATTTCGGCCTCAACCCGCCCGACTTCGCCGCCGGCACCGTCGCAATCGCCTTTGGCCTCGCCGCCTCATCGATTTTCCCCGTGCTGATGATGGGCATTTTCTCCAAACGCATGAACCGCCAAGGCGCAATCGCCGGCATGGTCGCCGGCATCGGCGTCACCCTGCTGTACGTTTTCCAACACAAAGGCATCATGTTCATCCCCGGCACCGCGTTCCTCGGCGACATGAAAGAAAACTGGTTCCTCGGCATCACCCCCAACGCCTTCGGCGCAGTGGGCGCAGCGGTCAACTTCGCCGTTGCGTTTGCTGTTTCTAAGGCCGCCGGGCCACCGCCAATTGAAGTTCAGGAACTCGTTGAGCACATCCGCACGCCGGGCGATTAAACTTTCGCCCCACCCAACACCTCCGCAATCGACTCCCGCAGCGCCCGAACCATTTTGCGCAACTGCGCCGGCGTCGTGCAATACGGCGGCAACAGCGGAATCACATTACCAATCGGCCGCGTCAACACCCCCCGCCGCGCCATCGCCTCGCACACGCGAATGCCCGCCTGCGCCTTTAGCGGAAACGATTTGCGCGTTCGCCAATCCGCAACCAACTCAACTCCCGCCACCAAACCTTCCTGCCGCACATCCCCCACCGCCGCCAATGGCCACAGCGTTTGCAATTCATCACGCAATTGTTTTTCGTTCTTAATCTGATAGGCTCGCTCAGGAGCTTGC
>CAZJRV010000365.1:0-1928 GCA_964548235.1 uncultured Verrucomicrobiota bacterium | reverse complement strand
TGCTCCAGTACGCGCTCGGCCTCGAGCTTGCTCTTTCCGTAGTGCTCGATGGGTTGGGGCTTGAAGTCCTCGGTGTGGGGGCGCGAAATCGACGATGGGCCGTATGCCGCCAGCGACGACACCAGCAGCGTCTATGCCAAACCCGGCACGCCGACCAACAATGAATGACTGCGCGTGAAGATGCAGATCAGCACCTGATCCACCACGTCATTTTGGCCGATGATGACCTTGGAAAGTTCCGCGCGAATCTTGGCCCGCGCCTCAGTGAGTTCTTCCACAGCCTGGAGGTCTTGCCCCTCCAGTTGCGTTTCTTTTTCGGAATCAAATGTGGTCGTCATAAATATGTCTGCTGTGGTGACGCGGGAGGGGTTCTTTGCGTTACCCGTCTCGCATCGTTTTGTTGGCGGGACGGTACGAAGTCAGCTGCCCAAAGCCAACCAAAACCGTCCCCAATGCGCGCGATTGGAGTGCCGTGAGAGCCTATTTATTCAGGCAATACCTGTCATTTTTGGGCTTCCGGATTTGCCGCCGGCACGCAATTTGTGTAGACTCACTGCAATGAAACACATTCAGCACATCTTAACCGCGCTCGCCGCATGCGCCATCTCGGCCTCGGCGCAGGTCACGCTGGAAATCAAACAAACGGAAAAATCCACCATTACCCATCAGGCCGATATCAGCATCAAACAAATCCTGCAAATTGCAGGGCAGGAAGTCCCCACGGAAAGCATCCAGAAATTCACCACCGAATCGGTCACCGGCAAACGCGCCGTCGATGGCACTCTTAGCACCCGCGCCACGTTTACGAAATGGACCAGCAAATGGGCTTTCCCCGGTGGCATTGAAATGAAGTTTGATTCCGCCGTGCCCAATGCCAAGGCCCCACTCGAACAACTCGAGCCCATCCTCGATGTGGTGCGCGCGATGATCAAGCACCCCACCACGCAGGTGTTCGCCAAGGACGGTTCCCTGAAAAAAGTCATCGTGCCCGAAGGCGCCACCGATAATTTAGAGGAACCGCTCAAACAGGAATTCAATGCCAAACAAATCCTTGATCAGGTGAACCAGGAAAATGCGCGGCTGCCGGACAAGGCCGTCAGCAAGGGCGACACTTGGGTGCGCAAGGAATCCTCGCCCCTCGGAGCCGGCCAGGTTTTGAATTACCGCATCGATTATAAATACGAAGGCACCGTCAAACAAAACGGCCGTGAACTCGACCGCATCACCGGCAAGGTCACCGATGTGGCCTACGACATGGACGAGGAAAACGAGTCTCCCCTCAAAGTGAAAGACAGCCAGCTGAAGGCCGCCAAGAGCGAGATTGTTTTATTATTCGACCGCAAGCTCGGCCGGTTTATCGAAACCAAAAATCTCATTCAAATTATAGGCGCAATAACCTTCGAAGCCAACGGACAGAAACTCCCAGGCAAGCTCGACCTCACCATCAAACAGAACATCACCGAAGCGCCTGCGAAAAAGTAGTCACCCCAACTCCTCCAGCCACTGCCAAGCCAGCAGCTGCATCCGCGGCAGATGAAACGGGCCTTTCCAGAGATTGCCCTTGAGCGGCACGGAGACAAGCCCGTCGCGATGGAGGTAGCCGTACCACTCGCCGTGCTTGGAATCCGGGAAATGATCGTACGCCCAATCGTGCACCTGTCGGTGCATTGATTCGTAACGAGACTCGCCCGTGAGCAAATACGCCAGCAGCGTGGCGAGGATGGCCTCGTTGTGCGGCCACCAAAATTTCATGTCGTGCCAGTACTCCTGCACCGGCTTGCCGTGCACATCGCGGAAGTAAAAAATGCCGCCGTGTTTCTCATCCCAACCGCGCGCCCACATCCAGTCGAGCATCTTGCAGCCCAATTCGATTAGCGCCGGATCGTTCCCTCGCAATCGCGCCTCGTTCAAAATAAACCACGCCCCCT
>CAZJRV010000364.1:0-1940 GCA_964548235.1 uncultured Verrucomicrobiota bacterium | reverse complement strand
CCGCAGAGGCCAAGGCAGCCGCAGAGGCTAAAGCTGCCGCAGAGGCCAAGGCAGCGGATAAGAAGCCGCTCATCACCGACCCCATTGTTGAGAAGGCGATTCGTGAGCGACTCAACAAGCCCGAAGGCGAACTCACCAAGGCGGATTTGGAGAAAGTGACGGAGCTTAACTTTAATGAGGGCCAAATAACGACCGAAGGACTCAAGGAAGTAGCCAAACTCCAGAAGCTCGAAACACTTGGCTTGTCCAGCACCGGAGTAACGGATGCAGGCCTCAAGGAAGTGGCCAAGTGCACTCAGCTCACCTATCTTAACTTGATGAACACCAAAATAACAGATGCGGGCCTCAAGGAGGTGGTGAAGCTCAAGAAACTCAACGACCTTACCTTGGCCTACAACAAAATAACCGGCGCGAGCCTCAAGGAATTGGCCAAGATGAATCAGCTCAGACACCTTTGGTTGGATGGAACCAAAGTAACGAAGGTGGACGTGACTGAATTAAAGAAGGCGTTGCCGAAGTGCAGCATCACCGGTCCCTAACGCCAAGAAGTAACCCGCTCTCTTATTCCTTTCGCCTGCTCCATTTCACTCTCCCACCAGGCGAGACGGGAGGTGTGGTGTTCTATTCGTTTATCTAGGGCCCTACATTCTTCACCGTGAATAACTGGCATCTTTCTTCTGTCATAAACCGGCGGTGCCCTATACGATTGGGCATCGCTGAAAGGCGCAATCTTATGAGTGTTTCACGACGCAAATTTCTGAAAGTGGGCGGCGCAACCATGGCGCTGCCCTTTCTACATTCCGTGCCGGAGGCCCGCGCGACCGCCCCCAAGCTAGGCGAAAAGCCGGATAAGAAAATGGTCATCATGTACATCCCGAACGGGATTGTGCGGCGACATTTTTTCCCGGGTGAAGATAAGGTAGCGCTGCCGGATTTCATCGGCGGGTTTAATGCGGACAAGACGAAGAACCAGCGGCGGTTTGTCAACAAATCAGGGATTTATGATCTGGAGTGGACGCCGACGATGAAACCGCTGAAGCCGCACGCCAAGGACATCACGATGATCACCGGCCTGGACCGGACGTTTAAAAATGGCCAGGACGTGCACGCGCAGGGCGCCTCGTGTTATCTCACCAGCCTTTCTCCGGCACAGGCACAGGAAGCAGGTATTAAGCATCCGAACGGGCGCACACTCGACCAGGTGATCGGCGACAAGGTTGGGCACAAGACAGTGCTCAACACGCTGGAGATCAGTTGCAACGGGTTCCGCGCGCCGAAGGAGCCCATTGAGTTTGATAACATCTCATGGTACGGCCCCGGCAAAATTGCGCCCTCCATTCGCGATCCGCGTAAGTTGTACGATCGGCTGTTCGCCAAGACCGAATTCCGCGCGCACGTGGCCGATGTGTCCGATCTGGTTTTGGCCGACGCGAAATCGCTTTCGCGCAAACTCTCCGCCGAGGACCGCGCGACGATGGATGAATTCATGACGCTCGTGCGCAATGTCGAGATGCGCATGGCCAAGCTCGAGAAACTGCTGGCCAATGCGGACATCAAGGTGCCCAAGGAACAGGTGCTGCCGCGGGGCGATTACATTCGATTGCAGGCGGACCTCATGCTGCTTGCGTTCCAGATGGGCATCACAAACATCTGCACATTTATGATCGGTCCGGAGCGCTGGGATGCCACGTTGATGTACGAGGGTGTGTTCGAGAAACCCGTGCAACATCACAACCTCACGCACAATCAAAAGGGCGACGGCTATCTGAAGATTGCGAAAATCGACGCCTTCCACATGGAGCAATACGCGTACGTGATCCGCCGCATGAAGGAAATCAAAGAATCCGACGGTAGCACGATGCTGGACAATGCACTGATCAGCTACGGCGCGGCGTTGGGCGACGGTGCCACGCACCAGTTCTACGATCTGCCGATGGTCG
>CAZJRV010000363.1:0-1958 GCA_964548235.1 uncultured Verrucomicrobiota bacterium | reverse complement strand
AGGACGTCCATCTCAAAGCGCCCGGCACCGACTTGCGTTTCAGCATCAAGGGCATGCCCGCCATCCCGTGCGCGGGCGATCGCAATATCCCCGATGGCGAAGTGTTTTCCTGCCCCATAAAAAATTCCGTCAACGGCACGCTACAATACAACACGCCAACGCTCTACGCCGGCACCAAGTTTGAAAACGTGAAGCTGGAATTCAAGGACGGCAAAATCATCAAGGCCACCAGCAACAACACCAAACGGCTCAACGAGATTCTCGATACCGATCCGGGCGCGCGCTACATCGGCGAGTTTTCGCTCGGGCTCAATCCTTATGTGATGAATCCGATGTGCGATATTTTGTTTGATGAAAAGATCGCCGGATCCCTCCACTTCACCCCCGGCCAGGCCTACGAGGACTGCGACAACGGCAACCGCTCCGCCGTCCACTGGGACATGGTCCTCATCCAACGCAAAGAATGGGGCGGCGGCGAAGTGTGGTTCGACGGCGAAATGATCCGCAAAGACGGCCTCTTCTTGCCCAAGGATCTGCAGCCACTGAATCCGAAGAACCTCAAAAAGGTTTAGTCTTCCGCCAAATTTTCGCCAGTGAACGCGTTGGGCTGAAGGGCGCACACGGTTGTGCGTTCACTGCTTTCTGGCGAATTGCTGTCGGCTAAAATTACTTCCGCATCTCGGGCATACTCCGCGAGCAGTTGGCGGCAGGCGCCACAAGGCGCGGCTCCGCCGGGGGAGGCGATGGCGATGGTGGTGAAAATGGATTCACCATCGGTGAGGGCCTTGAAGAGGGCCACGCGCTCGGCGCAGCAGCTGAGACCGTAGCTGGCGCTTTCGACGTTGGCGCCGGAAACAATTTTTCCATCCGCAGTGAGCAGGGCCGCGCCAACATTAAACTTGGAATAGGGCGCAACGGAATGTTCGCGAGCAGCGAGGGCGGCTTGGATGAGTTTAGTGTGGGGCATGGCGTTCAACGTGCTGCCGGCATCTTGCCGGCAGAAAATTCAGCAATCAATTTTACCGCCTGCGCGCCGGCTTGTTCCCCGATCTCCAACACCTCCTCATGCGAAAGCGGCGTCTTGCTGATGCCGGCGGCGGCATTGGTGATGCAGGAGAGGGCAGCCACGCGCAGGCCGCATTGGCGGGCGACAATGGCTTCGGGCACGGTGCTCATGCCCACGGCATCCGCGCCGAGTTTGGCCAGTGCGCGGATTTCCGCGGGCGTCTCATAACTGGGGCCGCTGAAGGCGCAGTAGACGCCTCGGTGCAGTTTGGTTTTAGTGTTGCGCGCAGCGGTTTGGAGAGCTTTGCCCAGCACGGGATCGTAGGTTTGGGTGAGGTCGATGAAGCGTTCACGGTACTTGGTAAGCGGGCCGCGCAGTGGGTTGTCGCCGATGAAATTGAGGTGGTCGGTGAATTGCATGAATTCGCCGGGTTTAAATTTTTTATTGATACCACCGGCGGCGTTGGTGAGCAGCAGGGTTTCAATGCCGTATTCAGCCAACACGCGAATGGGGAAGGTGACGGTGTCGAGGGAATGGCCCTCGTAATAATGGGCGCGGCCGCTGAAAACCAAAATGTCGGTGTCACCCAAGGTGCCAATCAGCGCTTGGCCGTTGTGACCGGCGACGGTCGGTTTGGGGAAACCGGCGAGTTTGGCGTAGGGCACGGCGCGGGTGACAGTCATCGCCTCCGCGACAGATTGGAAGCCGCTGCCGAGCACAATGGCCAGGCGCGGGCGGGATTTGCTGGCACGGCGTAATGTGTCAGCGGCTGTTTTCGGATTGACTTGGCGTCTCACTTGAGGCGGATTCATTGTTTCCGGACAGCCTATGCACTGTCCAGTTTTATCATCACATGAGCGTGGAACTGAGCAACGAAGAGATTAGCCGCTACTCGCGGCACCTGATTTTGCCCGAGGTGGGTATGACGGGGCAAAAGAAACTGAAGGCGACC
>CAZJRV010000362.1:0-1961 GCA_964548235.1 uncultured Verrucomicrobiota bacterium | reverse complement strand
ATAATACACGCCTTTATGAAACAGCGGCTCGGTATTGGGCCTCCCAAACAGCGCCGCACCGTAATGCTCGATGCCAATGAGGACGGTGCCGATGAACAGCGCGAGGAAACCCCAGAAGAGCATCCGATGCGCAATGCTCGCCCTGGGCCGCGTGCCTTGCAAACTGCGCTGGGCCAGGGCACGGGTGCGGAGATTGTCGAAGGCCGCACGCCAGTCGATGGGAGAATCATCGGGGCGACCGCGTCGCCAGAGTTTGATGCGCCGCCAAACGCCCCAGGCGAACACGCCGGATGCCACGAACGCGAGCACGTAAAAAACGGCCTTGGACGTCTCGTCCAAGTTGCCAAACACCTCGCGTGTCAGGTCATCGGTCATTGGCTGCCGTTGAGCTCCGCGATGAGGCGGGGGACTTCCTCGTACACGTCGCCGACGAGGCCGTAGTCGGCAAACTCGAAGATAGGCGCGTCGGGGTCTTTATTGATGGCGGCGATGACGCGCGAATTTTTCATCCCGGCCAAGTGCTGCACCGCGCCGCTGATGCCGAGCGCAAGGTACAGCTCGGGCGCGACAATCTTGCCGGTTTGGCCGACTTGCAGCGAGTTGGGCGTGATGCCGGCATCGACGAGCGCGCGCGAACTGCCGGTGGCGGCACCGAGCGCATCAGCCAAGCCGCCGACGTGTTGCTCGAAGTCCTTGGAGTTTTTGAAAGCGCGACCGCCGGAGACGACGATGCGCGCCTCGGTGACGTCGGGCCGCGCACCAGTCTTGCGGTCTAGGGACTCAAACTGCGTGGCGTTGGGCAATGCGTCCGTGTTGATGGCAACCGGCTCAATGCCGAAGGGAGTGTCCGCCGGCTCGGGCGCGGTGTAGGCGGAAGGGCGCACCGTGACAATTTTCGGCGAGCCTTCGAGGAGGACGGTGGCATTGGCGGCACCGGCGAACATCGGGCGGCGCAGGTGGAGTTCGCCATCGACAATTTCATGGCCGATGACATCGCTGGCCATCGCGCCACCGAGCAAGCCCGCCGCGCGGCCCACGATGTCCTTGGCCCACGTGGTCGCGGTGGCAACAATGAGCTCGGCACCTTGCGCGCGGGCGACCTCGGCGATGACGTGCGCCCAGCGATCGGCCACTGGCGCGGCAAGCGCGGCGTGGTCGGCGGCGAGCACAGGGGCGTACTTGGCGGCATCCGCGGTGATGGCACCGAGATTTTCGCCGAGGATGAGGGCGGTGGTTTCGTCGGAGAGTTCGCGGGCGAAGCCGAGGGCGGCAAAGCTGCCGGGGCGGAGGGTGGTGCCGTCGTGTTCGAGTAGGGTTAAAGTTTTCATTCAGGTCTTAAGCGATGGCTTCTCGTTCGCGCAGCTTGGTTAGCAGTTCGCTGGTCGTGTTCACCTTTTCGCAGTTGCGTTGGCTGTTGATGAGTTCCATTCCAAGGAGGCGCACGCGCGGCTCGGGGGTGATGCCCAGTTCGGTGGGTGTCGTGTGCTCGATGGTCTTTTTCTTGGCTTTCAAAATGCTCGGCAACGAGGCGTAACGCGGCTCGTTCAATCGCAAATCGGCGGTGATTACGGCGGGCAATTCCACACGAATGACCTCGATGCCGAGGTCGGTCTCGCGATGCACACGGAGGCCGTCGTCCACAAACTCGATTTGCGAGGCGAAGGTGGCCTGCGGCCAGCCGAGTTGGGCGGCGAGGAATTGGCCGGTTTGATTGGCGTCATCGTCCACGGCTTGTTTGCCCATCAGCACGAGACCGGGTTGTTCGCGCTCAATGATGGCGGCGAGCAGGCGGGCGACGTTCCACGGATCAAGCGGGCCGTCGTGGTTGATGAGCAATGCGCGGTCGGCGCCCATGGCGAGGGCGGTGCGGAGGTCGGCTTCACCGTCGATGGGCGCGATGCTGACGGCGATGATTTCCGCATCTGGATGCGTCGTCTCGCGGGTGCGCAAGGCTTCCTCCA
>CAZJRV010000361.1:0-1970 GCA_964548235.1 uncultured Verrucomicrobiota bacterium | reverse complement strand
GGGGATTTGATGTTCGTTGGGTTCGATTCCCAAAACACATTTCACTCTTTTCCACGCTATCCCAATTGGAATCTGTGGGTTTCTGGAATTCTTTGAATTGGATTCAGAGATGACTCAGAGAATTAGTCGTGGAGACAACTGTGTAATCTGTGTCGAGACATGTGAGATCTCCCGGGAGACTTGGGTCTCACCGTGATTGATGAGTTGCCTGAGACGATCGTCTAGATGAGGGGAACGGGTTATTTTTATACTTTTTAGCGTTGTGGCTGATTCCACGGTTCGGCAACGCTTTTTGTGTAGTCCTGCAATCTGAGCCTTGGCGAGGTTGGGTTTCATCGTGGGTTAATCTAGCAACTGATAACCGATGTTGACCTTGGGAATTCCCACTGCCTTAGCTACATCAACAGCCGCGGCAACGTGTTTGTATTGGGCCTCACTATCCGCGCACACGACCACTTTCTGGTTTGGGTTTTTCTGAACTGCTTCCTTGAGCAATGGCTCGATCTGGTTGAGTTCCATCCCTTGGGTTCTGACTATGTAGATACCGTCTTTCCTCACGTAGATCACAATGGGCCTGAATTTGTTCTTTAGGGTGGTGCCAGAGGGGTTCGTTGACAAAGCCACAGCTTGCCCCCTGCCTCCCTCGCGCACTTCCTTCACGTGGCTGAAGTCTAACAAGGCTTGATATAAGTTTTCGTCTGTTACACTAGCAGAAGTCGTTCGGGCTGGATTTAAGCGAATGCCATACAACGTACCTGTATAGCCTCCAAATAGTCCGTGATTTACAACCCAAGAACCCACCATCACTTGATTAGAAAATTCCCCTGTCATTTTTAAAGCAAAAGGGCCCCACGCGTCATTGCCTTGAAGTGGTACAGTTATGGAGTTACGTAATAAAGACGCTTTTTTATTTTTATTCGAGAAGAAATATGTGAATTTAGGGCCGAGGGCTATGGTCATAATCACTACAGGTAATTGAAAGACATTATTTTTATCCTTATGCCCTGTTTTTTTATACTTGCTGATTCCCATCCTCCCCATGCCGTGGAAATTGAGCGCAATAAATTCTATGCTAATTAAATTACTTTCGGGATCCTCACGAATTTTTAGCTTATACTCCCCTATTGCATGCCCTCGAATCCATCCGTAGTACACCGTGTGACCATCTATATTTTGGTCAAAAGCAGTCCACTCATCATGGTACTTATCTTCAAGTTGTATTAGCTTTTCTCTGAATTTTTTTGGAAGACTCAGCTTGAAGTCAGCAGTATTTTTTTCAATATCGCCAAATAAATGGCCCACCACGCCAGGCGCCTCCCATAAGGTCAAAGTTGCCGGACTACTAAATCCTGTTGCTGTTGAGACTTCTTTATTAACAATTGCGCACCCGGTTCCAAATACAGCGCCGATAAGCACAGCAATCAACAGTGTGGATTTAGTTTTCATGATACGAGTATTAATCTGTGTTCTAAGGGTTCCCTCGAAATCTTGATCCAGCCAACAAAGGAGAGCAACTTTTTTCCGGTGATCCACCATCCTGATTCAGGGAAGTTCAGAGGATTCTAACTTCAATCTCACTGTTCTCCTCAATTCCCCAGAGAAACACTGAGATTTACTGAACCGAAGAATCCCACACACCAACATCACTGAGACATAGGTAGAACATGGGAGAATTGGGTCTCATCGTGATTGATGATTTGCCTGTGATGATCGAGTGGGTGAAGGGGAGGAGAAGATTAATCATCATCACTCTCTTCCCACCAAAAAAAGAGAATTCCAAAAACTTTCCCAAAAACTTTTGCAGGACCCCAAAGCCACAAACTTCCAACAATGATGACAATAACTACAACGATAATGTAAACTGTCATTTCTCTTCTTTCTCTTCTACCTTCAGCAACACAAACAATATTGGAATCAGTACTTTCATCGCTGAGAGAATCCTACCCCACCATCCTGATTCAGAGAAGTTC
>CAZJRV010000360.1:0-1986 GCA_964548235.1 uncultured Verrucomicrobiota bacterium | reverse complement strand
GCAAAAAATAATCCTCCACGGGCTGATACAGCGTGGTGAAATTGCCGTCATCATTCCCATCATCTGCATCGCCCACAAATGCGCGGCATTGATCGGTAATAAAATCGGAAACACCGGCCACACGCACGCTGGCGGCGAGGGCTTTCTTCCACGGGGCATCGCGGCCGCGCAGCCAAATATTGATGAAAGGCGCAAGGGTGGCGCGGGTGGCGGTGGCGTCCATTCGCTTGGGGACGACTTCCTGGCACCATGTGAAGAGCGGTTTGTTGGCGGTCTCGGCGAGCGCGTGGGCGAGGACGATGGCGTTCATGTCCGGGCAAAAGATGGCGTCGTATTTTTCCGGTCGCACGCCGGCAGTTTGGGCGGCACGGAAAAGCGAGCGATCGAGCATCCGGTTTGGCAGAAACAAAATCGTGCGCTTTAAGATTTGCGCGTTTTGCGAACACCAACGCGGCGGGGCAATGCGATGCATCCCCGGCTCGCCGCGATCGGGCCCACCGGCGAGGCATAGCACCTCCACCTCCCAACCCGGACAACGCCGCAACAGCGCGGCGGCCTCGCGGGCGACCATCTCGGCACCGCCGTGATCGTGCTCGTAAAAAAATGAAACCAGCAGTAGACGCATTAGCTTGGAGCGCTGGAGGCTTTGAATTGGGCAACCCAAATTCCGTTGGCGTACGGGAACGGTTGGCCGTATTTTGTGCCGAGAGATTCGGCGTGTGATGCCTCTTTCCATTCACGTCGGCCGTGGCGGAGGAGGAAATGCGCTTCATTTGCGCCGAGGGTTTCGTTGGCGATGAGTTCGTCCAAGGCGGGATTGTAGTCGAGCGGTACGGTGATGACGAGACTGCCTCCGGGCGCCAGCAAGGCGCGGCAAGCGTCGATGGCGGCGCGGATTTTCTCGCCGGAATTGCCTCCATCGTCGTCGAAGCCGATGTGCTCGAAGGTGGAAATAGAAAGGATGAGCCCAAAGCGTTTGTCAGTTTTCCATTCGGCGATGTCTTCGTTGATGACGTTGGGGGCGGTTTCGTATTTGTCGATGACGGTGTGTGTGTGCGGGCCGTAATGGCCGAGGACGTTGCCGACTTCGAGCACGGGGCCGTCGGCTTGGGAGAGGTGCCAGCGGGCGATTGGGATTTCGGCGCAGCGCTCGTTGCTCCACGTGACGTTGTAGTTTTCGTAAACGCATTGGAGGCGTTCGCCGCGGTATTCAAATTGCTGCGGACGGAGGAAGGGTCGCACGAAAGGCGAGGCGAGTTTGCGCAGAGGCAGCAGGAAGATTTCGCGCCAGCCAAAGCGCATGGCGAACCATCGCACTTTGCCGGTGAGGCCGCTGTAAAGATGGGCACTCATTCGTCGTCGTTGTCATCATCGAAATCGTCATCCCCGTCGATGTCGGATTCATCGTCGTCATCCTCCCAATCCATTTCATCACCCTTGGCCCACGCTTCGAGTTGGTCGCAGGCGGCGGGGAGGACTTGATCCCAATGAAACGTGGCGGCGCGATCGCGGGCGGCGGTGCGCCAATCCTGATACGCGCCGTCGTGGCTTTGCACGTCGGCGATCATCGCGGCCAGCGCGGCGGGGGATTCCTCGTCGGCGACGAGGCCGGTTTGGCGGTGTAGGGTGGATTCCACCAAACCGGGCGTGGGATACACGATGGCCGGTGTGCCCATCGCGTTGGCCTCGATGACGTTGAGGCCCCAGCCTTCGCACAGGGAGGTGTGCAATAGAAAATGGGCGTCGCGCAGGGCAGCGTCTTTTTCGGCCTCGGGCAGTGGGCCACAAAACTCGACGTGGTCTTCCACTTTCAACTCAGCGGCCAATCGGCGCAACGCGGGTTCTTCCTGACCTTGGCCGACGATTTTTAGTTTTGCATCCACCTCGTGTTCGCCGAGCAATTGCCACAGCGCGGCGATGGCGTGGTCTACCTGCTTGTTGGGCGCGAGGCGGGAGACGGTGATGAGGCGCAGTGGCTCGTCGAGT
>CAZJRV010000359.1:0-2028 GCA_964548235.1 uncultured Verrucomicrobiota bacterium | reverse complement strand
CCAATGCCCGAGGCCGGGGCGATTGGACGGCACGGTTTTCACGGAGATTTCCTTTGAACCCACCAATGCGTAGAGCGTGCCATCCACCATCGCCATCCATTTCCACGTTGGGCCATCGCCGACCCCTTTGGGGATAATGATTTCATCGCGCACTTTGGCGGTCCTTGCGTCGATGATTTTGCACGATTCATTGTCTGCCATAAACAGCGAGTCCGCCGTGGCTACCATGGTGTTGCGATGAATCATAAAGCCCGGGGTGAGCTTGCGTTTCCAGTGGATGATGCCGTTGTGCGCGCTGGCGCAAATGAGCGTGTTGAGCATTTCATTTTGATTCGCCTTGTGCGCGATGTGGCCAAAGGCGCGGTACACGCGCCCGCCGGCCGCCACGGTGATCTGCGGCATCGGGCTGAACTTCGGTGCCTGGATGAACTGAGTGAGATAGGGCGCTCGCGCGACGGCATCGGTGGACTGCGGATTATTATCCGGCCCGTGGAAGGGGTGGCTCCAATCGTCCGTTTCCTTGGATGCCGCCTTCAAGATTCCCCGTTCGCCCATCCTCGCCAATGCACCGGGGCGCAACACCCGGCTTATTTCAGGATCCTTGACGGCACCGGCATGCAAGTGGGCTGCGTCCGCCATATTGTCGCCAAGGCAAATCCGATCCAGTCCGCTTTGCTCCACAAACACGCGCTGCCCCAACAACCCGGCGCGATCGGCAGCCTTGCGCACCGCAAACACCGTGCCAGCATCGGGCGACTGGAAAAAAATGGTGTATTCCGTCTCCTTGACCATCTTGAGAACCCGCTTCGTTGCATCCGGCCCGTTCGCCGCAGAAACCACCGCAACGCCGCGCGGTTTTATTTTCCCCGCGTCGAAAATTGCTTCTTGCCCAAAGACAGGAAACGAGAGGGATTCGGAGAGTAATAAACAAAGGGAAAACAACGAGATGAAGAGAGTTTTTTTCATGGCGATTTAATTTGGTGGACCGATGAACCCAGTATGCGCCCAACGCCAAAAGACGCAACGGAATTCTCTCTAAATGAAGTTCGCCAGTGAAACGATATTGGAAAAAGCAGGTCATCCCAAATCCGGTGTGAAAATTCTGGCCTCACACCCGGGCGCTTTTGCATATGCATCTGCCCGGATTCCTAAAACGAGGCGGTCGGAAAATTGGTCATTGGAGCTGGGGCATTTTCCCCCTATCCTTCGCGCATGAAAACGATTCTGCCATTGATTCTCACACTTGCACTCACCCTTTCTGTAGCAGACGCCGCCGAACCGAAGAAGTTCAACAAGGGTACCGGACCCGGTTGGCGGGCGTTGACGGAAAAGGATTTCACCAATGTAAATTGCAAGCCCGACACTTGGAGTTTTGGCAAGGATGGCCTCATCCAATGCACGGGCAAGCCGGTGGGCGTCATTCGCACTAAGAAACCGGTGACCAATCTGGAGATGGTCGTCGAATGGCGGCACCTGAAACACGGCGGCAACAGCGGCGTATTCCTCTGGGCAATGCCGGAGAGCATCAAGAATCTTGAGGCGGGCAAAGGGCGGTTGCCGTGGGGCATCGAGGTGCAGGTATTGGATTTGGGCTATGAAACGAACTGGGAGAAATCGAAAGGCAAGCCGTCGAACTGGTTCACTTCACACGGCGATGTGTTTCCCACCGGCAAGGCCCGGATGAAAGCCACCACGCCACAGATCACCTACAAGCGCGCGGATGGCTCGGAATATACCGTGGGAAATCCCAAGAGCAGCCGCAGCTTTCCCACGCAACGACTCACGCACGGCGTCGGCAAATGGAACCACTATTACATCCGCGCCGTGGACGGCGAAGTAAAGCTGTGGGTGAACGGCGTGATGGTCACCAGCGGCAAGGATTGCAAACCGGCCACCGGTTTTCTTTGCCTCGAGAGTGAGGGTTCGCCCATCGAATTCAAAAATCTGCGCATTCGCGTGTTGCCCTAAAACTGCGCCAGCAGCACCACGTAATTTTTCCCGTACGCCTTGGCACACTTGGGACAGGCG
>CAZJRV010000358.1:0-2058 GCA_964548235.1 uncultured Verrucomicrobiota bacterium | reverse complement strand
GCTCAAGGACTGAACTCGGGGATGGTTGAGACTCGGCCTTTTTTATGTTGCTGAGACTCACTTAACAAGTCTACGCTCACCAAATGCAAATTCCCCGCTTATTCAAGGCTGGACGCTCTGCCCATGCATTCATTTGGTGGCTTCCGGTCGCCCTGCTCACAACCATTCTCTGGATGGGCTGCGGCAAATCCGCCGACAAGGAAAAACCCGCGGGTGGTGAGTCTCCCGCCCCAAGTACGGGTCAACCCGTCGCCGCACCCGAACAGGGGGTGACTGGAGGTGGTGAAACCGCTGCTGGCCAAGTACCCAATGTGGGCGAGACGTCCACTCCCAAGGAAAACACGGAGCCCGTGGTAACCCCCGTTGTGACAGCTCCGGTGGTGAAGGCGGAGCCAGCACAGGCGCTGCCCGCAAACGCCAAACACCTGCCGGCTGACTGTTGGCTGATTGTTTCGTTCAAAGCGGGGCAAATGCTGGAAAAGGGCGGCTATAAGGAGTTTGTAAAATCTCCTGTCTACCAGGAGCTTGTCGACGAAGACACCAAAGCAGTGTTGGAAATCCTTACCAAGGATCCGGTTGCCAGTGGCATTGATCTTGCCCAGCCCATCCATGTTTTTGGCGTGGTGGATGCCCCGGCGAAAGACAACCAGTTTAGCCAGCCGATGTTAAGCGTTGGCATTGTGGCCTCGGTGAAAAATGCCAAGGCAGTTGAGGCTACCTTGAACAAGCTGCTGATCATGCAAGGCTACCACAATGTGAAACGCGGCAAGGGAGAGGGCTACAAGACCATCATGCCTATGCCTGCGGAGCGCGGGGAAGAAGCCACGGCGGTCGCTTACTCAAAGGATGCACTCATCCTTTTTGCCCGCAACAATCCTGAATATGCCGCCAAGATTCCGGGCCTGTTGGCGGACCGTTTTGCCGGCAGGAAATCGTTGGCCAAAGACTCCAAGGCAGCGGCGTTGTTGCGGAGTGAATATGATGTGGCGGCTTGGATGGACTATGGGCACCTGTGGAACGTGGCCACCGTGGTGGCGGCTGAAGACAAGGTAATCAAGGTGATCCAAGACTTGACCAAAGGCTTGGAATACACCGTTGCCGCGCGTTTTGAGCCGGGCAGCGTGGATGTGGACATGATCGCCTACAGCGATAGTGAACTCTTCAAAGGCTTCAGCAAGGGTGGCCCGAATAAGAACCTGCTGAAGCTCGTTCCCAACAACGCGATCCTCGCCGGCGCGGAAGCGATCAATATGAAACCGCTGCGCACCATGATGATCAAGCAGGTGCTGCCGTTGCTCAAGAATGGCGATGCGGCCGAGATGACTCAGGAGATTGAAAATATGCTGGGCCTGACGATTGAGGATGTGCTCACCATTCCCAAGGGCGATTTTCTGCTCGTGTTCGACGGCATGGAAATGGGGGGTGAAATTGGAATAATGCCCCAGTTCCTGCTCGGCATGACCATCGATAACAGGGCAAACTTCAACAAGCTCCTAAACAACCCGGCTGTACAGGGCTTCCTGCCCAGCCTGAATGCCTTGGGCATGCAAATCGCGCAGAACGAAAATGCCTTCTTCATTTGCAGCCAAAATCACGGACCGACCATCAACGCCGGCAAGGCCCAAAAGCCGGCGGCCCCGAGGCACCTGAAATTGCTGGGCGGCGACGCGGGCGGATACATCCAATTCGATGCCGTGAGGGCATTGATCCAAAAACTTGGTGAAGGTGACCCCGAGGCACAGATGATGGCACAAGTGTTGGGCAAGTTTGATGAGGCAACCTACACAGGCACCTTCGGCGATGACGGCAAGCAGGGAGCTTATGCCAAGCTGACGTTCAAGGACAAGAAAACCAACGGCCTAAAACAACTCATGGATTTGATCTTACAAATCGCAACCATGGTGGACTAATCCGAATGGGCACGATTGGGATTGGAAACCCGCCCCGCCTGCTCAAGGACTGATGCGGGGGGGTTAGGAGGGCGTGTTTCATCCCCGCCACCCTACGCCTCACCGGCTCTGGTGTAAATGCTGTTGGGGGAGGAGGATTCTTCGTTTC
>CAZJRV010000357.1:0-2075 GCA_964548235.1 uncultured Verrucomicrobiota bacterium | reverse complement strand
CGGCGTAGCACACGGATGCGCTCGTCGAAGGTCGGCTCGGGCAATAGCTCGCCGGTTTCGATGGCGTGTTGCGTGTGTTTGAAAATCCACGGGTTGTAAAACGCGCCACGCCCAACGCTCACACCCGCACAGCCAGTGGCCTCGAACATACGCTTCGCGGCCTCGGCGGTGGTGACATCGCCATTGCCCACCACGGGTAAGTTGGGCACGGCTTCGACTACGTTGCGAATTCCATCGAGATTCACCGTGCCTTCGAAGCCTTGCGCGCGCGTGCGGCCGTGGACGAAGATTGTGGCGATGCCGGCATCGGCCAACGTGCGCGCGAGGTCGGGCGCGGTGAGGTTTTCGTCGTCCCAACCAAGGCGCATCTTGGCGGTGACGGGGATTTTCAGGGCATCGACCATCCCGCGCACGAGCGCGTGCGTTTTGTCGAGCTCAGTCATCATCGCCGAGCCGCCGCCGGTCTTCACCACCTTGCGCACGGGGCAACCCATGTTGATGTCGATGGCCGAGATGCCGAGCGCCTCGAGCTGCAGCGCCGCATCGCGCATCTCCTCGGGCACCGCGCCAAAGAGCTGCACCGCGAGCGGCCGGTCGGCGTCGTTGGTCTCGATGAGCTTCAGCGCCTTGGGATTGCGTTCGATGAGCGAGCGCGCATTGACCAGATCAGTCGTACACAAATCCACCCCGCCCACCTCGCGAATGACCAGGCGGAACGGGAGGTTCGTATACCCCGCCAGCGGCGAGAGGAAGAGATTCGACCCCAACGCCAATGTGCCCATTTGAAACATCGTTCCAGAGATTTTAACAGGGACGGGCAGGATATTCAGGATAATAATTTTTCATCCTGAATATCGTGGGCATCTGTATTCTTTCCAAAATAGATTTCCGCCAATCGTTGAGGCGAAGCGCCGAGCCAATAACGGACGATGCAGCGGGCCATGAGCCAGTATGTTTTGAACGTGCCGTGGTCGCGAAACTTGCGGGCGGAGGTGAGGACGGTGGCCGGACCCAGTGCAAGGGGGCCGTGCCGGGCGAGTTTTTTGCAGAGCTCGAATTCCTCCATGAGCGACACGTCGGGCACGCCGCCGGATTGCTCGAGCACATCGCGTTTTACAAAAATGGCTTGGTCGCCAAAAAGGCGGTTGGCGAATTTCCAAAGCAACCAACAACGCAGTCGCGAGCCGGGCCACGCGCCGCGGTCGCGAAAGCGTTTGTAAAAACCACCGGCGATGACGCGGGGCTGGGCGAGTGTTTCACGGATGGCGGCTCCGGCATTTTCCGGCAGCCAAGTGTCCGCGTGTAAAAAGAGGATCACTTCGCCGCTGGCGTGCTCGGCGCCAAGGCGGAGTTGTTTGCCGCGGCTGGGTTTGCACTCGAGGACGGTGCAGTCATTTTCGCGGGCGATGGCTTGGGTGGCGTCGGTGCTGCCGGCATCGACGACGATGATTTCGTGAAGGCCATCGACTGCCTTGGCGCGCCGGAGGGTTTCGGGCAGTTCGGGTGCCTCGTTTAGCGTGGGGATGATGATCGAGATGGCCGACATGGCCTAGTCCCCGTTTGATTCATTCAAATTCTCATACGCGCCGAAGTCGCTGAAGAAGTGTTTCTTGGCGAATTTGTAGATCCAGTTTTTCTCGGGGACCTGCTCGACTCGGTTCCATTGGCTGGGGCGGTTGTCCATGGCGGCCAGCTCGGGGGTGGCGGTTTTGCGGGCTGTGCCGTCGGGGGCGTTGTGTTTTTCGACGAAGGTTTTCACTTTGTCGGGGCGCTCGAGCATGATGCAGCCGCGCGTAGTCTCGGCGCTCATTTTTCTGAAATCTTTTAGGTATTCGCTTTGCACGAAGACGTCGCGGATGTGGCGGGCGTCTTTGATATTTTCTTTTGCGAATTGAATGATCGGGCACGGCTCGATGGCGCCCCACGGGCTGATGTGATGGCTAATGCCCGTGGCTGCGGGGCAGAGTGCCTGGCCGTCGTGCATATAATAGGCGTCGATGAGCGCGATGGGTTTTTTGCAGCGCATGTTGACGACGAATTTGCGGATCTTGATTTGCTGCTCGGGCGTGAGGCAA
>CAZJRV010000356.1:0-2082 GCA_964548235.1 uncultured Verrucomicrobiota bacterium | reverse complement strand
CAAACCATTGGCGGTAATGAATCGTCCATCGGCCGACGCCCCCGCCAATCCCGCCACGCCGAACTTCAATGCAACGCAAAACAGGATGGGCTTAAACATTTTCAAAGAGTCATTTGGGCTGCCCTGTGCCTTTGAGGGTGGCGAGGTACTTGATGAGGTCGCGCAGTTCGGCGCGCGTGAGGCTGGCGGTTAGGCCCGGGGGCATTACAGTTCCGTTGCGGAGGCGTTGTTTGATGTTGGCGGTTTGGACAGTGGCGATTTTGCCGGTGGCGAGGTCTCGGACGCGCAGCACGGTTTTGTCCTCACTGTGGGCGAAGCAGTTTAGCACGCGGCCATCTTTGGTGATGACCGTGGTGGCGGCGTAGCCTTCCTTGATTTGCCGCGCGGGCCACAGCACGCTTTCCACCAGAAGATCAATCGGCAAACCCGCCGCCGCCGCTGAGAGGTTGGGGCCTTTCACCGAAGTCACCGCGCCGCGCACGCCATCCACAGCGTGGCACGCCGTGCAACTAATCAGTGGCAATTGAAAAACTTTTTTACCGTTGGCGGCATCGCCTTTCGCCAGCGCTTCCTTCGCCAAGGCGGCCACGAACTCCGCGCTGTAAACCGGCGCAATCGATTGCACGCCGATGAGTTTGTTTAATGCCGCGTTCAACTTCGGCTCCACGCGCCCCGCCGCATTCAGCCAGCGCATTATCAACTTCGCGGTGTCCGCCGAAACTTTCGTTTGGTCAAGCGCAGCTGTGAATGCATCCGCCCCCGCAGTGCGTTGCAACAGCGCGGCCAAGAGCGAGCCCAATTCATTCGGCTTCACTTTGTCTAACAGGCCAACCGTCAATTGCGCCGCGCGGGAGACGTCGTGCTTGGCCAAGCTGCCCAGCGCTGCCGCACGCAAATCGGTTGCGGTGTTCACAGTCACCAATGCCGCGAGCGTTTCCGCCGCCTTCGGGCTGTTCAACTGTCCCAACGCTTCCGCGGCGGCAACTCGCACAGCGAGCGGCTCCGTTTGGTCGGTGGCCAAGGCGCGGATGGTTTCCGCGTGGGCATTGAGTTTCCAAGCGCCAATCAATCGTGCTGTCTCCGCGCGCGTCTCGGTTTTTTTCAATGACGCATTGAGCAAATTCGCCGCATCGGCCGGCGCTTTCAAATTGCGTTCGTTCGCTGCGTTCAACAGCGCGCGCAGTACCGGCGGATGGGTTGCGACCAATTTCAGCGCTTGTGCGGCGTCGGCGCTGTTGCCGATGTGGGCGAGTAATTCGGCGAGCACCAATTTACGCGGGGTGGTTAGTTTGGGGTCGGCTAGTTGTTGGCGCACTACGCCGGCGACTTCGTTGCCGCCGCCTTCGCGAACCACGTTCACGAGATGCGCCGGTTTGGCAAAATTCAGTTTGCCCGCCAGCAACGCGGGCTTCCATTCAGTGTCGAGGGCGTAGACGGATTGTTTGAAGGCGTAGGTGATGAACCGATCCGCCGAACCCTCGGCGGCCAGCGCGGTGATGGCTACGGATTCGGCCGTGCGCACGTCGCTCGTGGCCACGATGGCCTCCAGCCGCACGCGTGGATGTTCATCCATCGCGCTGCGCCGCAACAGTGCCAACGGATTTTTCAAACGATCGTGCCAACGCCCCACCACGCGCGTGGCATATGCCCGCGCGTGATAATCCTTCGCGGCAAGCAAACGCTCGAGCAACGGGCGGTTGATGACCTCGTGCGATTCAAAGACACCGATGGCTTCGAAGAGCTTTGCTTCGAGCGCGGGGTCGGCGGGCTTCAGCGCGGCCACCCATTTTTGTGTGGCGGCAATGGCCTCGGCTTTCGGCAAATCCATCAGGCGCAGCTTGGCGAGTTGGCGCGTGCGGCGATGTGGCGCGGCGAGTTGATCGCATAATTGCGCGGCATTCATTTTCGCCAACGCCGGCGGCTTGAGCAGCGGCGCGCCCTTGGCGGTGATGCGCCAGATGCGGCCATGTTTTTTATCGCGATCGGGATGGCGCAGCGAAGCCTGATAATGGCCGATGATGGGGTTAAACCAATCGGCGACGTACAGCGCGCCATCGGGGCCGGTGTTGAGGTCCACGGGGC
>CAZJRV010000355.1:0-2124 GCA_964548235.1 uncultured Verrucomicrobiota bacterium | reverse complement strand
CAGTGGACAATGGTTGATGATAAAGTGATCGGCAAAAAACTTTTTGGGCGTGCCGAATCGTTCACTGAACAGGCTCCACAGACGGCGGCCACTGACTTCGCTGCGCGTGCAGGCGAGGCCGTCGATGGGGCGCTTGGGGTGCTCGCGCGCGGGCTTGCCGATGGGGGCATTGATGCCGATCCAATCGCGCACGGCGGCCACCTCGCCAAATGGGACGCCGGTTTGCGCCATGCCAAAGGGGCCGGGATTCATGCCGAGGAAGACGATCTTCTTTGGGGCACCGCTGGCAAGGCGGAGGTATTGCTCGTGCGCGGGCCACGCGTAATCGAGCGGGTTGTAAACGTACGCCACGGGATCGGCGAAGTTGAGGGCGTCACAGGCGGCGCTCAACTCGCGGGCGGCGGTGATTATTTTTTTCGTGGCACGTGGCACGTGGCGCGCCGATTAAACTGGCTCTTTTTCAAAACGTAAACACAATGAAATTAACAGGACTCATCGCGGCACCGCACACGCCGTTTCATGGTGACTATTCGCTGAACCTCGACTGCGTTCCACGACAGGCGGCGCACTTGGCGGCAAATGGTGTTTCAGGCGCGTTTGTGGCGGGAACGACTGGCGAGTGCCATTCACTGACGACCGATGAGCGCGCGGATTTATTTGCGGCTTGGGGCGAGGCGGCGCGCGCCCACGGGGTGAAATTCATCGCGCACATTGGCCACAATAATTTACCGGACGCGAGGTCGTTGGCGGAGGCGGCGCAACGGGCAGGGGCGGATGCGATTAGCGCGATGGCGCCGAATTTTTTCAAACCGGCGGATGCGGCGGCGTTGGTGGATTGGTTCGGACGCATCACCGAGCCGGCGCGGGAACTGCCATTTTATTTTTATGACATCCCGGTGATGACCGGTGTGACGATTGATACGGCGGAGTTCGTGCAACACGCGTCAGAAAAGGTGCCGGGGTTTGCGGGTGTGAAATACACCAACCCCGACCGCGAACAATTGCGGCGTATTTTGGAAATGGATGGCGCGCCGGACATGTTGTGGGGATGCGATGAGGAATTGCTTGATGGATGGGAAATGGGTTGTCGCGGGGCGGTGGGCAGCAGCTACAATTTTGCCGCGCCGATTTATCATCTGGTGATGGGGGCGCATGCAGCGGGTGATTTGGCGGAGGCGCGGCGTTGGCAGGCGCGTTCGTTGGAGATGGTGGAGACCATCGCGGCCCACGGCTATATGCAGTCTGCGAAGGCGGTGATGCATTGGGTGGGGGTGAATTGTGGCCCGGCGAGGCCGCCTTTGCCGCAGTCCAGTTGCGAGGCGCTGGAAACTCTGCGGAATGAGCTGGAGGCGATTGGGTTTTTTGAATGGATTGATGAACACGCGACGGCGGAAATATGAACACACAACGGCGCGATGAATTGATTGCGGTTTACCGCGACGGGTTGCTGGAGGACACGCTGCCGTTTTGGCTGCCGCGTTGTGTGGATGAGGAGCACGGCGGGTTCATGATTGCCCGCGACCGCGATGGCGGTTTGTTGGATACGGACAAGGGGATGTGGCAGCAGTGCCGGTTCACGTGGCTGCTGGCGACGCTATATAATACGGTGGAGCCACGCGAGGAATGGCTGGCGGCGGCGCGGCACGGGATTGAGTTTATCGAGAAAAACGGATTCGATTCTGACGGACGGATGTGGTTTCACGTGACGCGCGAGGGCGCGCCGCTTCGCAAGCGACGGTATTTTTTTACGGAGACGTTTGGCGCGATTGCGTTTGCAGCGTGCGCGAAGGCCACGGGCGATGCGGCGATGGCGAACAAGGCTCGAGAGATTTATGCGTTGGCGCGCGCGGGGTTTGTGGGATCGGCGGATGCAAAATTCACGGACACGCGGCCGAGTAAAGGGATGGGCGCGCCGATGATTTCACTGGTGACGGCGCAGGAAATGCGGGCGTGTTTGGGCGATGATTCGTTTGATGCGGACATTGATGCGTGCATTGTGGAAATTCAGCGCGATTTTGTGAAGCCGGAGCTGGAGTGCGTGATGGAAACGGTGGGGCCGAATGGGGAATTGCTCGATCACTTTGACGGGCGGTTGCTGAACCCCGGGCACGCGATTGAGGGGGC
>CAZJRV010000354.1:0-2124 GCA_964548235.1 uncultured Verrucomicrobiota bacterium | reverse complement strand
TTATGCGGCAGCTCGCTGACCTTGCTGCGAATGGCGTCGGTGGCAGGCATGATGTGCTGCCGAAAAAATCACTCGGCCCATTCGGGGTTTTCCATGAAGGCGTAGCAAATCATGTGGGCGATTCCCATCTGGCAATCCTCGGCACGGCCGTAGTGGGTTTCTTCGATGACGATGCAGTTGTCGGCATACTTGGTGAGGTTGCCGCGTTTGCCGCCGATAAGAGCGATGATGTGTAGACCCTTTTCCTTGGCCCATTCGCAGGCCGAGATGAGGTTGGGCGAGCTGCCACTCACGCTCATGGTCAAAACCACGTCGCCGGCTTGGCCGTAATTTTCGAGTTGGCGGCGGTAGATGTCGTCGTAGCTGTAATCGTTGCCGATAGCGGTCATCCAGCTCACGTTGTCGTTGAGGCAAAAAATCTTGAAGCGCTTGCCCACGGCGTCGGAGGAGCCTTTGCCGAGGTCAGTGGCAAAGTGCGAGCAATTCGACGCACTGCCGCCATTGCCAAACACGAAAATTTGTCGGCCATTTTCCAGGGCACCTTTAACCGTCTCGATGGCGGCGGCCACTTGGTCGACGGGGATGGTATCGAGCGCCTTGCGTTCGGCCGCGATGTAATCTGAAATCCACTCCTTCATCGGCGAAGACTAACGCAAATGAATCGCGGAGTCAGCCCAAAAGGGAGACACGGATTTCACGGATTCACACGGATTTTTCAATCTGTGATAATCCGTGTCAGAAAAAGAGGGCGCGAAGGCCGCCCCAATTTCCTTTTCTGAACCCTGTTTTTGCGCTACACAACGCGGCGAATGGAAGGGCCTAAAACTACAGTGGAGCGGAAGACGCTGGAGGAGCGGCGGGAAATGGACGGGCTATCGCGGATCCGCCATTCGTGCGCGCACGTGCTGGCCACGGCGGTGCTGCGGATTTGGCCCGACGCCAAGCTGGATATTGGACCGCCGACAGAGGAGGGGTTTTATTATGACTTCGACTTGGAGCATCGGTTCACACCGGATGATTTTGAGCAAATCGAGGCGGAAATGAAGAAGGTCGTGAAGGAGAATCAGACCTTCGAGATGTCCGAGATGACGCGCGAGGAGGCGAAGGCGCATTACGAGAAGCTGGAGCAACCATTCAAGCTCAAACGGATTGATGACATTCCGGAGGGGGAAACAATTACGTTTTTCCGCAATGGAGAATTCACTGACCTCTGCGCCGGGCCGCATGTGCCGCGCACGGGCAACGTGAAGGCGTTCAAGTTGCTGCGATTGGCGGCGGCGTATTATCGCGGCAACGAGAAGAACCCGCAGTTGCAGCGAATTTATGGAACGGCGTTTAAAAACAAAACGCAGCTCAACGAATGGCTGGAGATGCGCGAAGAAGCGGCCAAGCGCGACCACCGGAAGATTGGCCGCGAGCAGGGGCTGTTCACGCTGTCGCCACTGGTCGGGCAAGGGCTGGTGCTGTGGATGCCCAAGGGCGGCATCGTGCGCACGGAGTTGCAAAATTTCATGCAGGGCGAGTTGACGCAGCGCGGATACAATCCGGTGTTCACGCCGCACATTGGCAGCATCGAGCTTTATAAAACTTCCGGCCATTTTCCGTTTTACAAAGAGAGCCAGTACCCGACCATTCAAGCGGATGAAAACGAGGAGTACCTGCTCAAGCCGATGAATTGCCCGCATCACATTCAGATTTATGCGGCGCAAAAACACAGCTACCGCGAGCTGCCCATTCGCTTGGCGGAGTTCGGCACCGTGTATCGCTACGAACAAAGCGGCGAGCTCAGTGGCATGACCCGCGTGCGTGGGTTAACGCAGGACGACGCCCATCTTTTTTGCACGCAGGAACAAGTGGAAGCGGAGATGCGCGACACAGTGGAGCTCACCCTCAAAACGCTCAAGACACTCGGCCTCAATGATTTTCGTGTGCAAGTGAGCCTGCGCGAACCGGGCAGCGACAAGTACACCGGCAACCCCGCCCATTGGGACGCCGCCGAGGCCACGCTGGCGCGGGTGGCGACGGATATGAATATCCCGCACGACACCGTCACGGGCGAAGCGGCGTTTTACGGGCCGAAGCTCGATTTTATGGTGAAGGATTGCCTTGGCCGCGAGTGGCAGC
>CAZJRV010000353.1:0-2127 GCA_964548235.1 uncultured Verrucomicrobiota bacterium | reverse complement strand
GCGCTTGCTCGTGTCGATTTCCGTTTCAATCTCGAAGCCGTCCATCGTCATTCCCGGTGCGAGGTCGGGCGGGAAGGGGAGTTGGCGAAGCTCGCGGCTCAGCTCGGCGGCATCCTCCTCGGCGGGCAAATGATCGATCCGCAGCAATTGGCAACTCAAATTATCCGGACTGGAATTGGCCAATGACCGCGAAATCATTTGGTTGCAAACCACATCGAGATTTCCATTTTGCGCACGGAGAATCTCGGCGAGTTGTTGCGGGCTTTGGTATTCGTGAATGCCATCGGTGGTGAGCAGAAACGCATCGCCCTCGCGAACCGGGATGGCGTGATAATCCACCTCCAGCTTGAGATCCAAACCCGCAGCGCGGGTGAGTTGGGTGTCAGTGGCGTTGAGGCGCAGCGAATGGTCGCGGGTGATTTGCTTCAGCTTGCCGCCGCGCCAACGCCACACGCGCGTGTCGCCAATGTGAAAAATGTGCGCCGTGTGGGATTTAATAATCAGTGTGGAAAGCGTTGTCACATAACCGCGCTGCGCGTGGGTGAAGCCGCGCCCGAGGCTGAAGAGCCAGCGATTCACGGCGGTGAGCACGCGATGGCCGGCGGTTTTCACGGTCCACTCGTCGGGCGTGTCGTAATAATCGGTGAGAAAATTTTGCACCGCAATCTCGCTGGCTTCTTTGCCCGCCTCGGCGGCGCTCACACCATCGGCGATCACCACCGCCACGCCTTTGGTCGTCAGCAACGGCTCCTCCGGCAGCCGACTGCCGAGGCAATCGTCATTGCTCGCCTTCCTCCCCGCCTCCGTGGCTTGGCCGTACGCAACGCGAATGTGACTGTGAAGATGTATCTTCAAGTGACTTCAATTAATTGTACCGTGCCGTCTTCCATCACCTCTGCGGTGTGGCCGGCGGGTTCTTTGAGAAACCATGTGGCGCCCAGCGTCGCCGTCGCGCACAGGGCGATGACGAGAAAAAATGTTGAGGAGTCCACAAACGAAAACACCGTAAGAAAGCAAACCGCGCCGACGTTGCCGTACGCGCCGGTGAGGCCCGCTACTTGGCCAGTGAGGCGGCGCTTCACCAGCGGCACCATCGCGAACACCGCGCCCGAGCCCGCTTGGCCAAATACCGCGCACGCCATCACCGCGAGCAGCACAAGCGCCAGCGGCCAAGCGGATGATATTTGGCTGAGCAGGAAAAACCCCACCGCGATGCCGGACATCAATCCTAGCATAGTGCGTCGCCGACCCGCACGGTCGCTGAGCAATCCGCCGCCCGGTCGCGCCACCAGATTCATACACGCAAAGGCTGCTGCAAACAGGCCCGCTTTCACCGGATCCATCCCGAAGGTTTGCGCGAAGAACAGCGGCAACATCGAGACCACCGCAATTTCTGCGCCGAAGGTTACGGCGTAGTTGATGTTCAAAATGGCGACTTGCTTAAACTCGTACTGCTGCGATTCGTCGACACCCTCGCGCAGCATCTCGCGGTTCACCTGAAAAATCTGCCACGCTTGCCAGCCGAACAGCACCGCGAGCACCGCCCAACTGGCTTGCATCGTTTCGCGCGAAATCAGCCCCACGCCCGATGGCGCCAGTCGCCAAGCCAACACGCCCAGCGCGAGCACCATCGGAATGTTCATCGCCAGCAACAGCCAGAAATCCCACCGACTGGTGACTTCCATCCCACCGGATTTTTTTGGCTTAAAATATGTTGAGCCCTTGGGCGTGTTGCGCACTGCGAAGTAAAAAATGATGCCGTAAACAAACGCCACCACACCGCTTGCCAACAGCGCGTGCCGCCACGCATTCGCACCGCCAAACACCAAAACCAAAGTCGGCAACGACATCGCCGCAGCCGCCGAGCCGAAATTTCCCCAACCGCCGTAAACGCCCTCCGCCACGCCCACTTCCTTCGCCGGAAACCACTCGCCCACCAGCCGAATCCCAATCACAAAACCCGCCCCCACAAACCCCATCAAAAACCGCGCCAACGCCAATTGTTCAAACGACTGCGCCAGCGCAAAGAACGCGCACAAACCGCCCGAAGCCATCAGCAGCAGCGCGAACACCGCGCGCGGGCCAAACTTATCCACCAACATCCCAATCACAATCCGCGCGGGAATC
>CAZJRV010000352.1:0-2131 GCA_964548235.1 uncultured Verrucomicrobiota bacterium | reverse complement strand
ATTTCATCGCAAAACAAATCAAATGATCCAGAGGCGCCAGCGCGGTGCTGAGCTTGGTAAAGTGATCTGCAAGCGTTTTGGCGGAATAAATGTAAAGGGGCGTGCCGTGTAATTTGGCGAGCGAGGCGACGGAAACGCCTTCGCAGTGGAGCCGGCCGTTGACGTAACTAAAATCGTGCATGCGCGGTTATGCCAAAGCGCCGTGCGAAGGGAAAGGCGAAAGGAAAGGCTGCAGTTATTTTATGCCGCCATCCCGGTAAATCTGCTCGCGGCGTTCGTAGTATTCCTTGGTGGTAATCTGGTTTGCGCTGAACTGGTCGAGCAATGCGTTGAGTTTGTTTTCCATCTCGCGATGGGAAATTTTTTGCTGCCTCAACTCGGTGGACAAGCGCGCCTGCTTGACGGATTCCAAGGCCAATTTTTTCTTGTAATCACGCAGGGCCTCAAGTTGCGCCTGTTCCCCCGGCGTGTTGGCGGGTTCGGCCGTGTTTTTGGCTATCACACCTTTGCCGCCTTCGGGGTAGTTCATAGCGGTGGCATTGGGCAACACGGGGAGTCCTTCCAGAGCCTCCACGCGCGCGCCCCCTTGTTGCTGTGCCTCAGCCATGGCTTGGCGCAGGGCGTCGTCATCGTAATTGGGATTGGTCGCGCGCAAGGAGGCGGCGGCCACGGCGAGGGCGCGCTGCTCGGCGGCATGGCGATCGCGCAGGGCGGCGACCATTGCCTTTACCTCGGCCAATGCGCGGGCCTTGGCCTGGGCAATCAAGGTGCGCCGGTAGCTGCCTTCGGCAACCACCTTGGCCAGTGCGGCTTTTTTGGCGTCATAAATTTCCTGAATCTGCGGATAGGTAATGTTGGGAATCCGGCGCGAGCGTTTCACATGTGCAATGGCGTTGGCGCGTTGGCGGGTGGTTTGGTGCCTGAGTTTGGCCCACTCTGCTGCCGTGCGTTTGCGCAGGCGCGGTCCATTTGCCTCTGCTGCCTTGCGTGCCACCTCGGATTCGCCCATGGCGGGGAATCGGTTCAGCAGCAATCCCGGTTGGCTCGGCAGGGGTTTCACCTCATCCTCCGCGCCCATACGCAGGGGTGATATGCCCATCCAGCTACAAAGAAAAACAGTGATTAATAATCGCGAACGCATCCCCACCTCCTCAAGGATTTTTCTATGCAAAACCGGTCCGCGAAGCAAGCGGAAATTATTCAGATTGTGAACAGCCGATTCCATGGCCCGCGAAAGGGCACGCGCCACAGGGTGCGCCAGAGGATTCCACGGATGTTGGCGCGGGAAATCTTGAGGCGCTGATTGGGCTGCGGGGGCTGCAAAGGGTTTGCGGTCGCCACCTTGTCGAGCGTGGCTGCACCCATCAGGATGGGCCATGCGCATGCCAGACGTAGGCGATAATGCGCGTGCGGGATGGCCAGCGTGTAGCGTCCGCCGGCGGTGAGATGGTTGCGGGCTCTGGTGAGCCATGGCTCGAAGACGGGCTGCAGCTTAGGCCAGTTGGCCGGGTCGCGCAAATCCTCGGGTTGCAAGCCGGCCATGGCGAGGTCGACTTTGGGCAGGTAGCAGCGTCCGTTGGCGAGGTCGCGCGGGAGGTCGCGCAGGATGTTGACCAGCTGCAGGCCCTTGCCAAAGCGGATGGCGTCCGACACGAACGCGGTGTTGTCGAGTTGTGCGTTTGGAAAACAATGGGTGCGTGTGAGCCGGGTCCAGAATTCCCCCACACAGCCGGCCACGCGGTAGGTGTAGTCATCCAGGTCATCGGCGGTTTCCAGTGCCGTGAGGGTGCTGCCGTCGCCAAAGCGTTCGAGGTCCTGCTCCTGTCCGCGTGTGATGGTCTCGAGCACGAGCTGTACTTGGCCGCGGTCGGCGGGAGTGAGTTGGTCGAGCAATTCCAGCGCCTCGCCGCTGCGAAGGAGCAGCCTGGCCTCGGCGGGGTTTTCCTGTTCACTGGCGAGGTGCGAAAAATCGATGGGTGCCGCAGTGTCATCATGAATGCATGAGCGAAAATTGCGCAATGATTGCAGGCGGTTTTCTGCAGGCACAAGTTTGGTGTCTGCGATGGTGTCGGAGGTGCGGGCGAGGAGATAGGCGAGGCCGATTTGCGGACGCACGGCGGCGGGCAGCACG
>CAZJRV010000351.1:0-2153 GCA_964548235.1 uncultured Verrucomicrobiota bacterium | reverse complement strand
GAGGTAGTGCCGCTTGGGTCGAAGGATGAGTTTCCACTTCTGGCCGCCCACGGAAATGGATTGCTGAAATTCGCTGGTGCACGAAACCAGCCACGTGCCCAACGGCTCGCCTTTGTGGTGGATCTTCAGCACGGCCACCGGTTGGTTGCGGTCGTTTTGGTCAAACGCGGGCGCAAGCGGTTGCACGAAGCGAAAGTAATCTCCGAGCCGACCTTCGGTTGTGCCGGTGTGAAATTTCCGGGCATCTTGCTTGATGCGAAGGATAAATTTCTCGGCGGCTTGAATCATCGCTTCCATTTCCCCTTCGCGATAATTCCGAAGGGTGGGCACAAACTTATCCGCTTGAGCATTGAATTCCTCCAACGAGCCTTGAGGAAGATTGCCTTTCACCGCGCTTTTGAACAGCTCGCCAATGGTGCGTTGGTCGTCGAACATACGGGCCGCGACGAGCACATCGCGCAGATTTTTTTGATTGAAAATGAGATGGTCATCCGACTCGCCCAAGCCGAGAATTTCCATTTCCATTTCACCCACACGCCCCAGCAAATTGGCCAATGACCGCAGCTCGATCGCCTCGGCGCGTTGCTGAAACACGCGACCCTTCAGCGTGGTGAGTGCCTTGCGATTTTCGGGGTGAGGCGATTGCTGCAAACGCGCCTCCAGCACGGTGATGCGTGTTTGAATTACGGCGAACACCTGATCCACTTTCGCCTGCCGATGCGCCTGTTGCTCGTCCCGATCAAGATCAATCAACTGGCTCACCGTCATGGGGCGAGCGTTTCGCCAATATTTTATTGCCTCAACTTTCAGGCCCGCCAATTCTGGATGTTGAATGGTTGTTTTGTCCTTCAACATTATTTCCGGAACGGACACGACCCGATTGGAAGCGCCGACGGGAAGCATCAACGCCAGCTCGTTGTCATCAAAGGACACGGTGTAATTCCGGCGATCGCCGCGTTCCATGTGGACGAAACTTTCCTCCTGCAAAAGATCCGTGAACAATTGGCCAAGCAACAAAGTGACGATGCCGATGTGCGTCATGTAAATCCCGGCCTTTTTGGCGGACCACTCGAAGCGGTCATAATACGCCACCCCCAAATTGATGAGCAATAAAGCGCCAACGAGGTAACCGCCCGGGAAAACGGGCCAGCCGGCATTGATGATTTTTTCCGGTGGGAGCGGCGTGCCCTCCAAGTGAAACAATTTGAGCAACATAAACCAACCCGCCTCGGCGGCGTGGACGTCGATAAAGAAACTTTTGAAATAACGCTCAACCGCGATGTTCAGCCCCATCGGCTCCTGCGCAAGCGTGCCAAAAAAAATGATGACTAACGAAATTGCCAATAACGTCACCGTGAGCCGCAGCGAGCAGAAGAATTTGTAAACGGGAATTGCTTTCAACGCATTCATCATCAACGCCATTCCGGCAGGTAATTTAGAAAACCCTCCTTTTCCGCCTCCACCAATGCAGGAGTGCCCATTAGTTTATAAAACCACGTCAGCTCATTGCGGGAAACAATGACGCCGACCAATCGCGTGTCGAGCTGCGTGCGATTCGATGTGCCGCTAAAATCCACGAGGCGCGCCTCAGTTCCGAGTGAGTCCACCGACTGAACGCCGCTTGCGAGATTCGTTTCGTCCAACGACTCGAGCCCAAGTTGGCCGCGCCAGCGGTTGACGTTGCTGAGCAACCCACCGCCGTCACCCTGCAAAACGGTGAGGGAAACGGTGGCCGTGCCGTTGGTAGCGCTGATCGAAAATCGCGCTTTTTCCGGGCCAAACGGAGAATCCAAGCCCCAACTTTCCGGCGGAGCGGGTTCGGCGGGGATGAGGTGCACCTCGATTATTTCAGGCTTGTCGCAGCCAAAAAACCCCACGACGGCCAACAAACCGAAGCATAAAATTCTGGGCAAAGGTGTCATTGCGTCAGTCGGACGCCGTGCCGCGCCGCGTCATTCATTCGCCTACTTGAGGTCGAGCGTCATTAAAAACGCGATGTTGTTGGGCGTATTGCGGAGTTTGCTGAGGAGCAGTTCCATCGCCTCCACGGCGGGCACGTCGGTGAGCGCGCGGCGCAGCAGTGCCACCTTGGAAAACTCGTCCGGATGATACAGCAGCTCTTCCTTCCGCGTGCCGCTCATGGCGACGTTTAT
>CAZJRV010000350.1:1584-2160 GCA_964548235.1 uncultured Verrucomicrobiota bacterium | reverse complement strand
ATTGTCGGTATCGAGGCCGCCGCTGCGCAGGGCCATCTTCATGCAGCGCGCGGCCCCTTCGCCATCGGGGGCGGGGGCGGTGAGGTGGTTGGCATCGGCGGTGTTGCCGTATCCGACGATTTCGCAATAAATTTTTGCGCCGCGCGAGGTGGCGTGGTCCAGTTCCTCTAGCACCAGCACGCCGGCTCCTTCGCCCATCACAAAGCCATCGCGCTCAAGGTCGAACGGGCGCGACGCGGTTTTTGGATCGTCGTTTCGCGTGCTCAAGGCTTTCATGGCGGCAAACCCGCCCATGCCCATGGGCACCACGGCGGCCTCAGCACCGCCGGCAAAGATGGCCTTGGCATCGCCCATTTTAATCGTCCGCCACGCCTCGCCGAGCGCGTGGGTGCTGGTGGCGCACGCGCTGCATGTGGCAATGTTTGGCCCGCGCAGGCCGTTGTAAATGGAGAACACGCCCGAGGCCATGTTCAGGATGAGCATGGGGATGGTGAAGGGGGACATCTTGCCCGGGCCGCGGTTGGTGAGAATGGTGTGCTGGTTTTCCTGCGTGCCCAGCCCGCCGATGCCGCTGCC
>CAZJRV010000350.1:0-1574 GCA_964548235.1 uncultured Verrucomicrobiota bacterium | reverse complement strand
AGCGATTTTCCCTTCACGCTGGCGATGAACCCCCCACCGCCGCCGCCGCCAAGCCCGCCGATGCCGCTGCCAATGAAGCTGCCGATCTGGTCGCGGTCCAGCTCATCCAGATTCATGCCGGAATCCTCAAGGGCTTTCCAACCGGCATAAATTCCAAGCTGCGTGAAGCGATCTGCGCGGCGCACTTCCTTGGCGTTGGGAAAGGCGGGGGAGGGGTCAAAGTCCTTCACCTCCGCGGCGATTTGGCAGGCAAAGTCGCTGATGTCAAATGAGGTGATGCGGTCAATGCCGCATTGGCCGGAGATGATGTTCTGCCAAAACGTATTCACCTCGCAGCCGAGCGACGATGCAACGCCCACGCCTGTGACCACCACCCGAATGCCAGTTTCGCTTCCCATAAAAAAGAGGGCAGCCGGTGCCCTGCTGGCCAGCTGCCCGAATTGGTTGTGGCCGTTTAGCCTTGGGAATCCTCGATGAAACGGATCACTTCACCGACTGTGGTGAGTTTCTCGGCCTCTTCGTCGGGAATCTCGTTTCCAAATTCCTCCTCGAGTGCCATCACCAGCTCCACGGTGTCCAGCGAATCTGCGCCCAGGTCTTCAATGAATTTTGCCTCGGGCGTAATCTGCTCGGGCTTCACGCCCAGCTGTTCCACCACAATGGCTTTAATCCGATCTTCAATGGTTTGTTCTTCAGACATGTTTGTTGTTGCTCCTAAAAGATGCGTTGCTTGTCAGCCAATTCAAGCCAAGCGTCAAGCCCCGAGTCGGGTTTTTTTATTCACAAAAAAACCGCGTGCGGGGACATCACATTACCATCCCGCCATCCACCGTGAGCACCTGCCCCGTGACATAGCGCGCTGCGGGGCTGGCGAGGTACAAGGCCGCGCCGGCAATATCGTCCACCGTGCCTAATTCGCCGATTGGGATGTTTGCCTTGATGGCATCCTTCACTTTGTCGCTCAGCTCATCGGTCATGTCCGTGGCGATGAAGCCCGGCGCGATGGCGTTCACGGTGAGGCCGCTCTTGGCTAGTTCTTTGGCGCAGCTTTTGGTGAAGCCAATCAGCCCCGCCTTGCTCGCCGCATAGTTGACTTGGCCCGCGTTGCCAATGATGCCGACGACCGAGGCAATGTTAATAATGCGCGCGTTGTCCGCCTTGCGCAATGGGCGCGCGAATGCTTTCGTCAGCGTGAATGCGCCTTTGAGATTTGTATCGAGCACCGTATCCCAATCCGCCTCGCTCATGCGCATCAGCAATCCATCGCGCGTGACGCCGGCGTTGTTCACCAAAATGTTGATGCCGCCGGTGTCCTCCAAAATTTTCGCCACCGCTGCCTCCACCGCCGCCGTGTCGCTCACGTCCACTGCCACCGCCCAGCTCTTGCGGCCCAGCGCGGCCACTTCATCCGCCACCGATTGCGAGTTCGCTTCCGTGCGCGAAACGCACACCACATCCGCGCCCGCCCCGGCGAACGCTAGCGCAATCGCACGCCCAATTCCCCGGCCCGCGCCGGTGACCACTGCTGTTTGATTTTCTAAAGTCATTTTTTAGTGAGTAGTGATTTGTAAGTG
>CAZJRV010000349.1:0-2169 GCA_964548235.1 uncultured Verrucomicrobiota bacterium | reverse complement strand
GAAGCCGACGGTTACCTTCAGCGATGGCGTCCAGTGCGCCTCCCTCGTTGCTGAAGCGGCCGTCGGTGAGCAGCCACACGGTGTCCGGCCGGAGGTTGAAACACCAATGAAGCGCCTGCTTGGGATCGGTGCCACCGCGGGGGGTGCGTTCCTGCACCCACCGGATGGCCCACTTGATTTTTTCCGGAGTGCCCGGCAGCATGCCGGCCGGCATGGGTTCTGCACGCGAGTTGAAAAAATAGATCATGAAATTGTCGGTTGGCTTCAGGCCGCCGAGCGTGCGGCATAGCTCTTCCTTCGCGGCGGCAAACCGCTGACCACTCATGCTGCCGGACCGATCAATGATGAAAACAAACTTGTTGCCGCGGCTGGCCGTGCCGAAAAAGCTGACGCCTTCCTCGGGCTTGGCGTGCAACTGATTCAGGTTCGCAATCGCCACCGGATGGCGCTGACGCGCCGCAATGTTCCACCAATACTCTGCGGCCTGCTTGTTGACATCCGCGCCGCGGCCTTCGAAGAAAATATTGCCAAGATCCACCTGCGCATTGGCGTCACCCGCCTTGGCGCGCCGAACGAGATCGGCCATCTCCGCAGGGGACAGCACCGGCGCGGGATTCGGCTCAGGCGCGGCAAAAGATTCCCCCGCCCTTCCGGATTGTTTGCCCCCGTCCTCCCCTGTTTCCGGGGCACCAATTGTGCCCTGCGCAGTGGGCTCGGCGGTGAGGGGTTGGCCGGATTTTTCGAGCCGCGGATTCTCGCTCTGACTGGCTGTATTTTTGGAACAACCAAACGACAATAGAAGCCAGGGCAAAAGCAGGAGGACGCCCAGGGTTGGGTTTGCGATTCGCCTCATGCAGCAATCTACCACAAAATTGCCTACTCCGCAATTGTTGGTAAATAATTCGGTTCTTTTTAGTTCCCCCACCCCTCCGTCAAACGCACAAGCGTGCGCACGGCGATGCCGCTGGCACCTTTGCCGGCGTTGGGCTGGGCTTTGTCAAACCACGCGGTGCCGGCGATGTCGAGGTGCGCCCACGGGGTGCCTTCCACAAATTGCTCGAGAAATTTTGCGGCGGTGATCGTTCCCGCTTTGCGGTCGGAACCGGCATTGCGCAGATCGCTCATATCGCCGCGCATCGGCTCGAGATAATCGGCGTCCATCGGCAACGGCCAAAAGCGTTCGCCACATTCGCGCCCGCGCATCGCAATGCCATCGCCGAGCGCCTTGTGATTGCCGAGCAAGGCCACGCGCACGCTGCCGAGCGCGACACTCACCGCGCCGGTGAGCGTGGCGGCATTGATGATGTGCGTTGCGCCGAGGCGATTGGCGTAAGTCAGCGCATCGGCGAGCACGAGCCGGCCTTCGGCATCGGTGTTAATGACCTCGATGGTTTTGCCGTTCATGGCGGTGATGATGTCGCCGGGGCGCGTGGCGGTTCCGCTCGGCATATTTTCCGCCATCGCGAGCAAACAAGTAACGCGCACGCGCGGGCGCAAACGGCCGATGGCAGTGATGGCGCCAATCATCGTGGCGGCGCCGCCCATATCGTACTTCATTTTTTCCATCGAGTTGGCGGGCTTGAGCGACAGGCCGCCGGTGTCGAAGGTGATGCCTTTGCCGACAAGAAAAAGATGGTCGTCGTTGATGGGGTTCTCGGGGTTCCAACTCAGCCGAACCATGCGCGGCGGACGCACGGAGCCTTGGCCGACGGCGAGGAGCGCGCCCGCGCCCAGTTCGCGTAGGGCGTTTTCGTCGAGCACTTCCACTTCCAATCCGGCCGCCTCGCCTTCGCGCGCGGCGCGCGTTGCAAATTCTTCCGGGCCCAAATCGTTGGCGGGCATTTCCACCAACTCGCGCGCGAGGTTCACGCATTCGGCGGTGATGCGGCCGGCATCGGCAAAGGCTTGATCGCCATTGGTTAGCAAAATGACTTCCTCGACCGGCCACGGTTTTTGTTCTTTATAACCACTGGGCCGATGTTCGCCAAAGCCCACGCCCTCGGCGGCCAATCGCGCGCAAGCATCGGGCGGCAGCAGCAGCGCGACCGACTGGCACTTCGCCTTGGCAGCAGCGCGCACGGCTTGGCCGGCGGCGGCAAACCAATGGCGCGCCATCGGCGCTTCGCCGAGGCCAATCAAAAACACACGCTTCACGGCGGTTTCCGACAC
>CAZJRV010000348.1:0-2197 GCA_964548235.1 uncultured Verrucomicrobiota bacterium | reverse complement strand
GCGAAGCGATTCCGGCCTGGGCCAAGAATTTTTGCAGGCGCACCATCAACTGTTTTCATCCGGGCACAGAACAAGTGTTCAGTGTCCAACCGGGAAACAGATGCACCTCCGGGCGAAGGCCCGTGACATCGAAGAAAGAACGAATCAGGCGGCGGCTATTCGGAGGGCTTCGTCTTGCGAAGTCCCACCACACGGTCGCCTTCTTTCCACTGGCCGCGCTCCTTGAGCACTGCCACGCGCTCAAAGCGTTTCAGCACGTTGCGCTTGGCGCCCAGCGTATTCGAAGATCGTAAACTGCGATGTCGTGACATAAATCTGTTCCCTTGTCACCCCGCCCAGCCGGTTCGTGGAGTCTTTTGCAAAACACCAGTCCTTGGCACGGGCGAGGAATTCTTTATAGTTGATAGCTCTCGCCAACGGCAAAAGTTAGTTACTAACACTGCTCACACCTGTTAACAACTGAATTTTTCAAAAAAATGGCCCTCGCGCCCCGCGCATTGCTTTTTGCGGCAAAATTACCTAGTTTTCCAGCACGCCCCAGCGCGTCAATGGAATGGAGACCCTGCTCATCGCACTGCTAGCCGGCCTCGGCTTCATCGTTGCCTATCACACCTACGGCCGCTGGCTCGGCCAGAAAATCTTCCGCCTCTCCGCCAGCGCCGTGTGCCCCAGCGAAAAACTCGAGGACGGCGTCGACTACGTGCCCACCAAAAAATCCATTGTCTTCGGCCATCACTTCACCTCCATCGCCGGCACCGGCCCCATCGTCGGCCCGGCCATCGCCATTATGTGGGGTTGGCTACCCGCGCTGCTGTGGGTGGTGCTTGGCTCAATTTTCATCGGTGCGGTGCATGATTTCGGCGCGCTCGTCGTTAGCCTCCGCAACAACGGCCAAACCGTTGGCGACATCGCCGGTCGGGTGCTCAACAAACGCGTCCGCCTCCTCTTCCTCTTCGTCCTTTTTATGGCACTCACCGTGGTGCTTGCAATCTTTGGCCTCGTCATCGCCGCGGTGTTCAAGCAATACCCCGCCGCCATTTTCCCGTGCGTGGTGCAAATCCCCATCGCCATCATCATCGGCACCCTTTTGCATCGCAAAGGCTTTGGGCTGTTTCTGCCTTCACTCATCGCATTGGCGGTGATGTATCTCACTGTCATTTATGGCAACACCGGCGCGCTCGGAAACTTCAATGCCGCCCTCGCCGCGTGGCCGTTGTGGCAATGGGTGCTCGTGCTGCTCGGCTATTCCTACGTGGCTTCCGTGCTGCCGGTTTGGACGCTGCTTCAACCGCGCGATTACATCAACTCACTCCAATTAATTTCCGCGCTGGCGCTCATCGTGATTGGTCTCGGCGTGGCGGCGTTCTTCGGCTTCACGCCAACCGGCGGCGAAAAACAATCGCTCAGTATGGTCGCACCGATGTGGGATTTCAGCCCCAAGAATGCGCCGCTTATTTTTCCGTTCCTGTTCATTACCATCGCGTGCGGCGCAGTTAGCGGATTCCATTGCCTCGTTTCCAGCGGCACTAGCAGCAAGCAACTCAAGAACGAAGAGGACGCGCGCTTCGTCGGCTACGGTAGTATGCTCACCGAGGGCTTTCTCGCCACGCTGGTGATCCTTGCCTGCGGGGCAGGACTCGGCCTCGGGATGATGCACGAAGGCACAATGCTCACCGGCACCGCCGCATGGGCCGCGCAGTACGGCGACTGGCTTGCCGCCGGTGCATTGGCCGCAAAGGTCGGCGCATTTGTGCAAGGCTCGGCCAATTTTTTGCAAGCCCTCGGCATCGCACCCGCCGTGGCCATTGCGATCATGGGTGTGCTCGTGGCTTCTTTTGCCGGCACCACGCTGGACACCGCCTGTCGATTGCAGCGCTACGTCGTGCAGGAACTCGCCGCAACACTGGGCGGCAAGGTGGGCGATTCAAAAACCCAACCCGCCGCACCCCTCGCGTGGTTGCAAAACAAACACGGGGCCACCCTGTTTGCCATCCTCATCGCCGCGGCGATGGCTGCTGTGCCGCCCGCGGGCAAAGCGTGGAGCCTCGCCAACGCGGGCAAAGGCGGCCTGCTCCTTTGGCCGCTCTTTGGCGCGACCAATCAATTGCTGGCTGGCCTGTCGTTTTTGGTGATCACATTTTATTTATGGCGACGCGGCCGCGCGATTTGGTTCCTCGCCATCCCGATGATATTCATG
>CAZJRV010000347.1:0-2198 GCA_964548235.1 uncultured Verrucomicrobiota bacterium | reverse complement strand
CGCACCGTGCCGCGCGGCTCCAGCCCGTGCGCCTCCAGCCCAATGGGCCCGTGCAAATCGGCGGTGCCGAGGAGCGGCAGGGGAAAATCATTTTCAATAAGCGTTGCGGTGTTCACGCGCAGGAACTTTTGCGCCAAATTTGTGCTGGTTCAAAGCAAATTCGGGGTGATCGAACTAAATTCCGTGATGAATTTGCACCGGCATTTTGCCAAACATTTTTGTGGCGCGAAATAGAAAAAAGCTTACACTCCCAGTAACAACCCATTGAGGCAATTATGACAAACACGCCCCAACACCCCCAATCCAATCTAAGCCACCGCCGCCAATTTCTCTCCCGCATCGGCCAGGGCATGCTCGTGGCCGGCCTCGGCAATTCCGTTGCCGGTGAGCTTGGCGTGTCCACCGCGTTTGCTGCGGACGATTCCGCTCGCCTCTCATTTGGTAAGCTCGAGCCGCTGGTGGATCTGATGCAATCCACCCCCACCGAAAAACTTTTGCCTGCATTGGTTTCCAAACTGAATGCGGGCGTGCCGCTCCGGCGATTGACCGCCGCCGGTGCGCTGGCCAATGCGCGGACTTTTGGCGGTGAAAACTATCACGGCTTTCACACCTTCATGGCCATCGCACCGGCGTTTGATATGTCACGAGAAATGCCCAAGGGTCAGGAGGCGTTGCCGGTTTTGAAAGTGCTCTATCGTAATTCATTTTACACACAGCAAAACGGCGGCCACGCGAAGGACACGCTCAAGCCGCTGGAGTCTGGCGATTTGCCCAAGAATGCCGCGCAGCAATTGAGAGCAGCCACGCTCGCGGGCGAAAAGGCGAAGGCGGAGGCACTGCTCGCCGGGTTGGCCGGGCAATCGCTGGAGGCCGCGCTCAATGGCGTGCTGCATCACGTGGGCGACAACCACAACGTGCACACCGTGGTGATGCCGTGGCGCGCGTTTGATGTACTGGAGCTGACCGGCAAGGAACACGCCCTCACCCTCCTGCGGCAATCCGTGCGACAATGCGCCGGGCATCGGAACCGGCCCTCGCAGGTACCCGCGTTGCTCGATAAATATAAATTGCTCGAACGCGAAGGCGGCAAACGCAAGGCGGACGACGCGTGGGTGGAAAAATTCGCGCTGAATTTACTGGAACTCAACGGCACACAAGCCAGCGAGGCTGCGGCCGCTGCATTGGCCGAGGGATTCCTGCCCGAGCACGTGGGCGAAGCCATCTCGCTCGCTGCAAACCAACTCATCCTGCGCCAGGTTGAGCATTGGAAAGGCAACTACTACGGCCGCCGAACGCACGGCGATTCGCAAGGCGTCCACGCCAGCGATATGGTCAACGCTTGGCGCAACATCGCCCGCGTGAGCAGCCACCGGCACGCGATGGCCGGGCTCATCCTCGCCGCCGGGAACGTGGCCCAAAGCCACCGCGATGACGGCCATAAACCCAAGCCATTCCCGGAGCCGGCACAACTCGAACGCGTCAAGGCCACCACCTCCAAGGCGCTGCTCACCGAGCTGGACGCCGCCATTCGAGAGAACAACCAGTTGCGCGCCTGTGCCCTCACCCATCGCTACGGCGAACTCGGCCACGCGCAACGGCCGCTGCTCAATCTGCTCATTCAATACAGCACAAGCGAAGACGGCCGACTGCACGCGGAGAAATACTACCGCACCGCCAATGAGGAATTCGCCACCATGCGCAAAGCCTTCCGCTGGCGGCAGATGGTCTCACTCGCCCGCGTCACCGCCAGTTGCTACGGCTTCACGGTGGACGACAAGCGCGGCAAAGGCAGCGGCCACCGCGCGCCCGGTTACGCGGAGGCGAGGCGTTTGCTGAAAGTTTAGTGATTCGTTTTCAGACACGGATTTCGCGGATTCTCACGGATGGGTTTAGTCCGTGTTCATCCGTGGAATCCGTGTCTCTCTTTTTTTACTCTGTGTTCTCTGTGCCCCTGTGGTGAAAAAAATTGTACCGCACGGCTCGATCCCCTAGTTTGGTCGCCCCGTATGACACTTGAGAAATACACCATTGGCGTGGGCGATCGGTTCGCGCATCAGGCGGCGGCGCAATTGCAGGCGTGCGTGAATCTGGCGGAGCAGGGCGTTGAAGTGATTCCGGTTTGGAATAAATCCAACCGCGAGCACAGCTTCATTGGCTCGGAACCGCAGAGCGTTTACGACGCGGCCCAGGCGGCGGTC
>CAZJRV010000346.1:0-2230 GCA_964548235.1 uncultured Verrucomicrobiota bacterium | reverse complement strand
GCCCGCTGGGCATACACGTAAACGCCCCCCGCCTGCGGCATCGCGCACGCCAGCTCCGCATAGCTCAACGTGAACGCCACGTACATCACCGTGATAATCAGCGTCGCCGCCAGCATCCCCCAAGTGCCGCCCAAAGGCAGCCCAAGGTTCCACCCAAAATACTCGCCGCTGATGACGTAGCCGACCCCCAACCCCCAAAGCATCACCGGCCCCAGCGTGCGCCGGAGCTTGCCGGGTTGTGAAGATTGCGGTTGGGAGGAGTCGGTCATAGAGGCGAAAGGTGTAGCGGCTGGCGGTTTATTTTGCAATCATCCCACGCGCCCGTGCTGTCGGCATCTTGCCGACAGGATTGGAGCTTATCATTTGCTGGCAGCACGATGATGACCATTACCACAACCAACCCTTTCACCGGCAAACCCATTCGCGATTGGGAGTTGATGGATTTTGACGCACTTACCACTGCCACCGCGCAGGCTCGGGCGGGGTTTGGGGATTGGCGGGCGGTGCCGGTGGAGGAACGGGTGGAACGTGTGCGAGAAGCGTTGGGATATTTTGAGGAGCATCGCGAGGCGATTGCGGCGGATATCACGGCGCACATGGGGCGGCCGTTGGGCCAGGCGCGGGGGGAGATTGATGGGTTGCTGGAGCGGTTCCATTATCTTTGCGAAATTGCGCCGGAGGTGTTGGCGGCGGATGAGATTTCACCGAAGGATAATTTTCACCGAGAGATTTTGCATGAGCCGCATGGGGTGGTGCTAATTATTGCGGCGTGGAATTATCCGCTGCTCATCGCGGCCAGTGGCGTGGCGGCGGCGTTGTTGGCGGGCAACACGGTGTTGCTCAAGCACAGCACGCGAACGCTGGGCATCGGCGAACATTTTGCGCAGGCGTTCGGTGCAGGCGATCTGGTGCAGCACGTGGTGATGGACCACGCAAACACCGCGCGGCTCATCGAGGAGGGCGACATCAAACACGTGGTGTTCACCGGCTCGATGGGCGGCGGCGAGAAAATTTACGCCAGCACCGCTGCGGCAACGGGGCGCTTCATCGATTGCAACCTCGAGTTGGGCGGCAAGGACGGCGCGTACGTTGCGGTGGATGCGGACATCGCGCAGTCGGCGGCGATGCTCGTCGATGGCGCGATGTACAACGCCGGCCAATGCTGCTGCGGCATTGAACGCGTGTACGTGCACGCGGCGGTGTACGACGAATTTCTTGCCGCGTGCCAGCCGCTCGTCGAGGGCTACACGCTCGGCGACCCACTCGATGCCGCCACCACGCAAGGCCCGCTGGCGGTGGCGTCGTCTGCCAAATTAATGGAAGAGCAAATCGCCGAGGCGCTGACCGCAGGCGGGCAAGTGCTTGCGGGTGGCAAGGCGCGTCAAATTGGGCAGGGCACTTTTTTCGAGCCCACGCTGTTGACCGTGAACCGCAACGGCCTCGCCATCATGCAGGAGGAAAATTTCGGACCGCTTTTGCCGGTGATGAAGGTGGCCGACGATGCCGAGGCCATCGCGCACCTAAACGATTCGGACTTCGGCCTCACTGCCGCCATTTGCACCAGCAACCGCGCGCGCGCCGAGGTTTTTGCGGCGGCGGTAGAGGCGGGCACGGTGTTTATGAACCGCTGCGATTATCTTGACCCCGCGTTGCCGTGGACCGGCGTGAAAGCCAGCGGCAAAGGGTCGTCGCTTTCCCGACACGGATTGCTCGCCATGACCCGCCAAAAATCAATACATTTCCGAACCCAATTTTAACATGACCAATCCAGACATTTCCGCCGACCAACTCATCGCCCAGTATCACGAGGAAAACATCCCGCGCGTGAAGCTCGCCTTTGCCGATCTCGATGGCGTGCATCGAGGCAAGTATGTTTCGCTGGACAAGTTTGAGAGCATCGCGAGCGGCACGGCGGGCTTTTGCGATTGTGTGCTGGGCTGGGACGTGAACGACCAGCTTTACGACAACGCAAAATTCACAGGCTGGCACACGGCATTTCCGGACGCGAAATACCGCATCGACCTTGCCACCGAACGCCGCCTGCCCGACGAGGACAACACGCCGCTGTTCATCGTGGACTTCACCGGTGAGAAAGATGGCCTTCATCCCATTTGTCCGCGCAACCAACTGCGTCGCGTTTTGCAAAAGGCGACGGGCTTGGGCTACGGCGCGCGGATGGCGTTCGAGTACGAGTTTTTTATTTTCGATGAAACGCCGCACACCATCCGCG
>CAZJRV010000345.1:0-2241 GCA_964548235.1 uncultured Verrucomicrobiota bacterium | reverse complement strand
AGCAAATCGAGGTACCATTGTTTGTCCAGCTTCGGATGATGCCCGCCTTGCATCAAAATTTGCGTGCCGCCCAGCGCGAGGGTTTCCTCGATTTTTTGGTCAATCTCATCATGCGTGATCACGTAAGCGTCCGCCGCCTTTTCGCTGCGCCAAAACGCGCAAAACTTGCAGTACACATTGCAGACGTTGGTGTAGTTGATGTTGCGATCGATGCTGAAGGTGATGATCTCGTTGCCGCGCCCGTTGAATGCCTCCGCCTTCGCCAGTTCGCGCCGCTGATGCGCCAGTGCGCCAAGCGTCTCCAACGGCAACGAATACAGCCGCAACGCCTCCGCCTCGGAAATGCGCGCACCGTCCCACGTTTTTTGGAGCAACTCATCCATCACGCCGGGAGTGTACGGCAAGGGAGGGACGAGTTCCACCTCGTTCCCTGTTTAGACACGGATTTCACGGATTTCCACTGATTAAATTTATCCGTGTGAATCGGTGAAATCCGTGTCTCGCCAAATTGGGGCAAGGTGGAAATTGCCCCTCCCGTTACACGAAGGTGGGTTCGTCGATTTCCATTTCGCCGTGCGTTTCCAGCAACTCCACAAATTTTGCCAAGCCGGCTTTTTCCTTGTCGCCCAAGTCGTATTTGATGTGGCCGCCGAGGTAGGATTGGCGGAAGTCGGCGTCGTAATCGGGATAGGTTTCGATGGTTTGGGTGAGGTGAGTGAGGCCGTTGGATTTGGCGGTGCGAAGTTTTTCGCGCAAGGCTTCGTCGTGATGGCCTCGGCGAAGGGCCCAGACGGCGAAGACGAAGGGGAGGCCGGTGAGTTTGTGCCACGCGGTGCCGAGGTCCCAAATGGCGTGTGGATGCGGGGCGCGCAGGAAATCGATGGCGGGATTGCCAATGAGCAAAACATTTTCCAGAGAAACCGATTGGCGATAGCCGCCGAGGGGCTCGAGCTTTGGGATGCGGCCGTGCTCTGCGAAGAGCACGCGCAGGAGATTCACGCTGGTGAGGCTGGCGGTGTCGCAGTGGATGGTTTTGATTTCATCCAGCGGTTGTTTGTGCGCGAGAAAGACGCTCTTCACCGCGCCGCGCGAAGCTACTGCCACATCGTCGAGGATGTCGTAATTATCGTGGAAGAGCACCTCAGTGATGCTCACCAGCGCGGCGTCGTGTTGGCCGGCGCGCAATTTTTCAGCCAATCGCGAGGGCACGTCGTATTCCGTTTCGCGCTCGATGCCGTGCGTGAGCGGCACGGAATTGAGGTAAGGAACTGAGCCGATGCGTTTCATGCGGTGGCTAAGTTGTCGTTCAGCAAATTGGGGGGCACGGAATCGTCCGGCGCGTTGTCGGCGGTGGGTGTGTCGTCGATCCATTCGCGTACGGGTTCGTAAAAGGTGTTGCGTTGCACCGGCGTTTTGCCGGCTTCGCGGATGGCTTTGATGAGGGCGGCTTCGGGCTGGCTTTGGGGCGTGCCGGCGCCGGCCATTTGGAAAATGTGTTCCTCCACGATGGTGCCGTGCAAATCATCAGCACCGTAATTAAGCGCGACCTGCGCGAGCTTCATTCCGAGGCCCACCCAATAGGCGGTGAGATGGTCGAAGTTATCAAGGAAGAGGCGGCTGACGGCGAGGGTGCGGAGGGCGTCGTTGCCGGTGGGCGGATGCGTGACGGGGATGGCGTTGTTCTCAGGTTGATACGGGAGTGGAATGAAACCGGTGAAGCCGCCGGTCTCGTCCTGCAAGGCGCGCAGTTGGGCGAGGTGATCGATGCGTTGCTCGATGGTTTCCACGTGGCCAAAAAGCATCGTGCACGTGCAGCGTCCGCCAAGCTGATGCCATGCGCGATGGGCGTCGAGATATTCGTTGGCGGTTTCTTTGCCTTTGGCGATGGCGTCGCGGACGTCTTGCTGGAAAATTTCCGCACCGCCGCCTGTGAGCGAATCCAATCCGGCGGCCTTTAACGTGGCGAGCACTTCGGGCATTGGCTTTTTACTGATTCGGGCAAGGTGGTAAATCTCTACGGCGGTGAAGCATTTTAGTTGGAGATTGGAATCGAGCGCCTTCAGCGCGTGAAGCATTTCGGTGTAATAATCAAACGGTAGCGAGGGGTGCAGTCCGCCGACGATGTGCAGCTCCGTTATATTGAGTGCCAGCGCTTCCTTAGCCTTCGCCACCATTTCGTCGATAGAAAGTTCGAAGCCATCGCCATCACGTTTCTTGCGCGCGAAGCTGTAGAATTGGCAC
>CAZJRV010000344.1:346-2251 GCA_964548235.1 uncultured Verrucomicrobiota bacterium | reverse complement strand
TTGTGGCGTTCGTAAAGCGACTGCGCGATGCCAAGCGTGTTGCGCGCGCTGAAGCCAAACTTGCTGCTGGCCTCGCGTTGCAGCGTGGTGAGATCGTAAAGCTGCGGCGGCGCTTGCTTGGCCGGCTTTTTGATTTCCTCGACGATGCCTGTTTTGCCAGCGCAACGATCCACAACCGCCGTGGCTTCGGCTTCGGTCCAGATGCGTTCCGCGCGCGTTTGGTCGTCTTCTTCATCTTTCTTAAAATCTTCGCGGAACCAGCGGCTCGCGTACGTGCCCGCCAACACTTCGAACTCCGCGTGTACCTCCCAATAATCGCGCGGCACAAAATCGCGAATCAACCGCTCGCGTTCGCTGAGGATTGTGAGCGTCGGCGTTTGCACGCGGCCGGCGCTCGTCATATTAAATCCACCGTGCCGCGAGTTGAACGCCGTCAACGCGCGCGAGCCATTCAGCCCCACCAACCAATCGCTTTCCGACCGGCACAATGCCGCGTCCGCCAGCGGCTGCATCCGGCCATCCTCGCGCAATTTTTGGAACGCCTCGACAATCGCGCCATCGGTCATCGACTGCATCCACATTCGCTTCATCGGTTTTTCCACGCCGGCCAGCGCCATGATGTAGCGGAAAATTAATTCCCCTTCGCGGCCCGCGTCGCAGGCGTTGATGATTTGATCCACCTCCTTGCGCTTGATCAATCGCAGCAACAGATTCAGCCGCGACTCGCTTTTTTCAATCGGCTGCAGCTCAAAATGTTTTGGGATGATCGGCAGATGCTTGATGCCCCACGGCAGCTTTTTGCCATTCGGGCCCTCCGGCATTTTCAGTTCCACCAAATGCCCCACTGCCGAAGTGACAATCGCATCGTCATTTTCAAAGTAGCTGTTACGGTCCTTGCCTTTTCGCTCGAATTTGCCCAGCTCCTTACCCAGCACACGCGCCAAATCGGTTTGAACCGACGGCTTCTCTGCGATGACAAGTGTCTTTCCCATGGTACTGTTTGCGCGACCGCTGCGGCGGGGTGTAGTGGTCCGCCGCCCATTTGGCAACCCTTTTCACTGACGCACCACCGGCTCCTTTCATTGAAAAAACTTTTTTTGCGCGGCCCTGCCGTGCCCATCGTGCTATCGTCTGCCTCGATGCCCCGGGGCTATTTTGCAAATGACGAAACACGCGCCGAGCGCGTGCGCGACCTCTTCGACACCATCGCCCCGCGCTACGATTTCATCAATGATCTGCAGAGCCTTTGGCTGCATCGCCGCTGGAAAAAACGCCTCGTCACCCTCGCCAACCCGCGGCTCGGTCAGCGCGTGCTCGATCTCTGCTGCGGCACCGGCGACATCGCATTGGCAATGGCAAGGCACGGTGCGGAAATCATCGCCCTCGATTTCAGTCAACCAATGCTCAACCGCGCCCGCACGCGTGATACGAAGGGAGAAGTCAATTTCATCCAAGGCAATGCGCTAAACACCGGCCTGCCCGATGACCAATTTGATTGCACCACCATCGCCTTCGGTCTGCGAAACCTCGCCAGTTTCGAAGACGGCCTGCGCGAGATGCACCGCCTCACCAAGCCGGGCGGCAAGATGCTCGTGCTCGATTTTGGAAAACCTACCTTCGCGCCTTGGCGATGGATTTATTTTCGATACCTGAAATGGATCGTCCCAATCTTCGGAAAAATCATCTGCCGCGATGCCCCCGCCTACGCATACATCCATGAATCCCTCGAGCATTACCCAGCCCAGGAAGGCGTGGAGAAAGAAATGCACAAACTCGGCTGCAGCGAAGTCACCACCCACCCCATCCTCGGCAGCGCGATGACGATCAACGTGGGGATGAAGTAGCGCAGACTTCTAGTCTGCCGTGCCGCAGGTTTCCAACCTGCGCTACATTACTTCGCCGTCG
>CAZJRV010000344.1:0-336 GCA_964548235.1 uncultured Verrucomicrobiota bacterium | reverse complement strand
CAATATCCTTCATCAACGCCAACGCCGTGGCCTCGGTGAGTTGTTGGATGTTGTATCGCTTTAACATTCGTGCCGCGGCGGCTTGGTGTTTGAACAAATCCAGCACCGTTGCCTGCCCCAGCACTTGGCCATCGGCGGCGCGCGTGGCGGTGACGATGATGTCCGGCACGGTGTGTGATTTGGGGCCGTTGATGCCGGGAACATTGATTTCCCGTTCGCCCAGTAGAATTTCCAGCGTCAACTCCGGCAGATTGGTTTGGGCGGGATCAATTAGCGTGGCACCCGCCAAACGCAGCGGACGGCCAAAGAGCAACTCCACCTCGCGCTTGGTTTGGC
>CAZJRV010000343.1:0-2254 GCA_964548235.1 uncultured Verrucomicrobiota bacterium | reverse complement strand
CGTTCTGGTGCGGGTGTTGGGGCTGGCGGGGTGGGGGGGGCCGCACCACGGGGTGATGGGGCTCCGCGGGGTGTTGCGGCGCCACCCCCCCCAGCGGGCATGCTGATTTTAATGGTCTGTTTGGAATCCGGTTTTGGCGGCATGCCAATCCGCACAGTGGCCTTCTTGGGGCCGGGCGCATTGGGCGCAGCGGGCGCAGGCGCGCCCGGTGGCTCGTTGCTTTGCATAGTTGCGTATGGATCCGGATCCGCCATGGCCTTGACTCGCGATGGCCTGATGATTTATTGGTTAAACCACGCCGACCAACGCACAGGGCAACCTACCATAAACTGGAAGCAAACAAAAGGACTTCCATCCGTTCAGGCTCATGTCATTTGAAATTATAATTTCGCACAAGGGAGAATCCCGCACGCTGGAGGAATCCAAGCCGGAACTCACCGTGGGGCGCAGCACCCCCGCCGAGGAGGTGGATGTGGATCTCTCGCCAGACAAGCGAGTCTCGCGAAAGCATTTTGTCATCAAGCTCGAATACAACATGGGCAGCGCCAAGAACGAGGCGTGGGTAAAGGATCTGGGCAGCAGTCGGGGCACGCAGGTAAATGGCGAATCAATTACTGACCCGGTGATGGTCACCCATGAGGATACCATCACCGCCGGCGACAGTGAATTGTGCGTACGAATAAAACGCGACCGTAAGCAAAAGGAAAAATCCAAGATGAGTTTTCAGGAAAAAGTCGCCGAACGCAGCAAGGGGTTCGGTGGCCCGGACGACAAGCCCAAGAGCAAGCCCAGCCGGCCGCAGCCCAAGCCCAAGGAAGAGGACGTCCCGCCCCCGCCGCCTCCGGCGGAGGAGGAGCCCACGCCCGTGGTGGCGTCCTCCGACGAGATGGCCCCGGGCCTGATGGCCGCGCTCACGGCCGGCGCGCACCAGACGGAGTGCGCCGGGTTTGTGGCCTACTCGATCGAGGACCTCGCCACCGCCGCCAACCGTTATGCGCGCGAAAACAAGATGCACGCCATTAGCGCCTCGGTGGTGCAGGAAGGCAAGGGCTCCAGCGCGTGCTTCCGCGCGATGGTGGTATTCCACAACCCCAACACCAGTTAATCCAGCGCGCCCTTGGCCGCAGTCACGAAGGCGGCCATTTTCTCCGCACACTTTTTCCCGGGCGCGCTTTCCACGCCGCTGGAAACATCCACCGCGAAGGGCTGCACTTGTTGCACTGCCGCGGCCACGTTGTCGGCGGTCAATCCGCCTGCCAGGAAAATCGGGCGGCCAAGCTCGCGCGCCTTCACAGCAAGATTCCAGTTGAACTGGGCCCCGGTGCCGCCCAATGCGTCCTTCACGTAGGCATCCAGCACAAATCCGTCAACCGATTCAGAGTAGCGTTCGATTTCCTCCAGAGTCTCGGCACCCTTCATCCGGAAGGCCTTGAGCCGCATGATGGCGAATCGGCCGCAATCCTCCGGCGATTCGTTGCCGTGAAACTGCACAAAGTTCAACGTACACCCGGCGATGGCCTGTGTCACCACCGCCTCGGGCGCATTTACAAACACCCCCACGCGCACGATATGCGGTGGCAGCACAGCAGAAATCGCCTGCGCCTGTTCAAGGGTGACATGCCGCGGACTGCCCTCATAGAACATCAACCCAATGGCATCCGCGCCGACCTCCGCCGCCGCCAACGCATCGGCCTCGGTGGTGATGCCGCAGATTTTGACTGTGACACTCACTTAAATTCGCCCCAATCCCAGCTTGCGGCAATATCGAATGCTGCGCTCGATGTCTCCTTTTTGAAAAACTTGCTGTGCCTTTTTGCGATCCACTCCCGCTGGTGGCTTGAACGTCGCCACCGGTTTGCCCCCTTTCGCGAATGCCTCGAATTGCGCGTAACCCTTCGGCTTGCCGCGCGGCCACGCCTTCCAAAAATCTTCCGCGTCCACCTTCAGCTCGTGATTGAATCCGGAAATCGTCTCAATGCAAACCGGCGCATCGGGGCACACTTTTCCAAAGAGCGAAAAATATTTTTTCCAATCCACCAAGCCCTCACCCATCGCGCGCCACGCGGCGGTGAACCCATTCGCGCTCGGCCACGCCATCGTGTCGCGCAAACTGCTGGTCAACGTGTACGGCGCAAGATTTTTTAGGTTTTCAAAAGGGTCTTCCAGCGTCCACACCGCATTGCCGGAATCGAGATTCACGCCCACCCAATCCTTGCCGGCGGCCTCTACCAATCGCACCAGTTCCGACGAGTGC
>CAZJRV010000342.1:0-2263 GCA_964548235.1 uncultured Verrucomicrobiota bacterium | reverse complement strand
CTTTGTTTGCCGACTGTGTCGATGAGGCGTTCATCCACGGCGCGGGCGGCATTGGTCAGGCGTACCGCTGCAGTTGCGCCGATGCGCCGGGCAACAAGTATTTTGATCCGGTCGTGCGACACAACGGGTCGTTTGTAAAAACCAATGGCTTTTGCACGGATGTATTTTTCACTGCGGCAATGGGCTGGATTAAGGCCAAAAAGGATGGCGATGCACCATTCTTCGCATACATCACCACCAATGCACCACACGGGCCGTTCATTGCGCCGCCGAAGAACACAAAATATTTTACCGACCGCGGATTTGCCGGCCGGCAGGCGGGCTTCTACGGGATGATTGAAAACATCGATGAAAATATGGGCCGCCTGATGGGCAAGCTGGAGGAATGGAATATGTTCAAGGACACCATTTTAATTTTCATGAGCGACAATGGCATGACCGGTGGAGGGTCCGGCCGCATGGGGCAGCCTGTGGCCAAGGGGTATCCCTTTTACAACGCCGGCATGAAAGGCCTGAAGGGCAGTGCCGATGAAGGCGGCGTGCGGGTGCCGTTCCTCGTGCGCTGGGACGGCCAATGGAAGGCCGGCCGCGACATCGCCACACTCAGCGCACACCTCGACGTGCTGCCCACTTTTGCTGAAATCGCCGGCATCAAGATGCTGCCCAAGGGCCAAGTGGAAGGCCGCAGTTTTCTGCCGCTGCTCACCGGCGAAAAGAAATCCTTGGAAGATCGTTTCCTATTCACCCACAAGGGCCGCTGGGCCACCGGTGCCGATCCCAATACCCACCAATGGAAAAACTATGCCGTGCGCACGGAACGCTGGCGGTTTGTCGGCGGCGGCACGGCCATCAGCGTTTCCGAGCGCCAACGCAAGGAAGGCATCTCGCCCAAGGACGCGCTCTTTGACATGCTCAAGGATTCCGCCCAAACCACCAACGTCATTGAACAACACCCCGAAGTCGCCGCTAAAATGCGCACGGAGTACGCCAAATTCTGGCAGCAAGCCCGCCCGCTAATGGTCAACGAAGGCGTGCCGATGTCCAAGACCCGCCCCTACCACGTGTGGCACGCCGAACAACTCAAAGCCGGCGGAATCCCGCAGTGGAAAGAGCCAGAGCTTTAGGCCCGATAGGGCACATTCTAACTCGCAAAAGCCGGGCATTGGCAAATGAGCGCGCGCGCGTTAGGCTCGGCGAATGCAAATCCTCTTTCGCATCTCTGTGTTCATTTGTATCCTCGGTGGTTTGTCAAATGCCTTTGCCGCCAAACAGACTAACTTTTTGTTCTTCCTCGTGGACGATATGGGCTGGGCGGATATTGGGGCCAATGGAAGTACGTTCCACGAAACGCCGCACATCGATCGGCTCGCCGCCACCGGCATGCGCTTCACGCAAGGATACGCGGCGTGTCCGGTTTGCAGTCCCACGCGCGCGAGCATTATGACCGGGCGGCATCCGGTGCGGGTGGATATCACCGACTGGATCCCCGGCCAATCGGGCAAATCCAACAACCCGCTCATCACCCCACAGGACCGCGCCAACCTCGCACACAAAGAGGTGACCATCGCCGAGCAATTAAAGGGGCACGGTTACCAGACTTTTTTTGCCGGCAAATGGCATCTCGGCAGCGAGGGGCATTGGCCGGAGGATCAGGGCTTTGATATCAACATCGGCGGTCATCATCGCGGCTCGCCTCCGGGCGGTTATTATGCGCCTTGGACGAATCCTGCGTTGAAGGCCAAAAAGAAAGGCGAGTATTTGACCGAACGTCTCACGGAAGAATCCGTGAAGTTTCTGGAAGAACGCGATGCAGACAAGCCGTTCTTGCTGTACCTCTCCTATTACAACATCCACACGCCCATTCAGCCGTACAAGAAACGTATCGATCATTACACCGCCAAGGCGGCAAAAATGTTCAAGGGCAAAACGCCTACACAAACCGAACACGAGGGCGTCACTCGTATGCGGCAGGACAACGCCGCGCTCGCCTCGATGGTGGCGGCGGTGGATGACAGCGTGGGCACGCTGCTTGGCAAGTTGAAGGAACTGAAGCTCGACGAAAACACCGTGGTCATTTTCTTCAGCGACAACGGCGGGCTTAGCACGCTGGGGCGCAACCGCTCCGGTCCCGGCTGCAACCTGCCGCTGCGCGCCAGCAAGGGCTGGCTGTACGAAGGCGGCGTGCGCGAGCCAACAATCATCCGCGCCCCCGGCGTCACCAAAGCCGGCAGCGTGTCACGTAAGCCGATGGTGAGCATGGATT
>CAZJRV010000341.1:0-2266 GCA_964548235.1 uncultured Verrucomicrobiota bacterium | reverse complement strand
AAGATGGGCAGGAGTTCGTCGAACACGGCGGGGTCGTCAAAACCGATGCGGGTTTTTACGGTGAACGGGATTTCGACGGAATCGCGCAGTGCGCCGAGGATGGCGTCGACTTGGGCGGGGTCGCGCAACAGTCCGCCGCCGGCGCATTTTTTGTAGACCACCGGCGCGGGGCAGCCGAGGTTGAGGTCGATGCCGGCGATGGGGTGCTGCTGCAGTTCGCGCGCGGTGCGGGTGAGGGCGGGGATGTGGTTGCCGATGAGCTGGGCGAGCGCGGGTTTGCCGGTTGGGTTTTCGGTGATGGATTTGAGGATGGGTTTCTCGATGCGCGATCCTTCGCGCACGCGGAAGTATTCGGTGACGTAAAGATCCGGTCCGCCATACTTTGCCATGAGCCGCCAGAAGGGAAGGTCGGTGACATCCTGCATGGGAGCCAGCGCCGTGAGGGGTGGGTGGGCGAGGGTGTCGCGAAATTGTTCGACGGGGGACATGGATTTTGTGGAATTTTCTTTTCGCCGGGACGCCAGACGGCTAGGGTGTGCGGCCCGTTGTCCGGTGGTGTAATGGTAGCACAGATGGTTTTGGTCCATCCAGTCGGGGTTCGAACCCCTGCCGGACAACCACTTTTTTATTGGCGACTCGTGTTTCGCCGCGGGCACTGCTTTCTATTCACCACTCACTTCATTATTCCTCGCTGAAGAGGAATTCCAAATCATTTTTCGTGAGGCTCTTGGCGAAGCCTTTTTCGCCGAGGACGTCTGAAATGGTTTGGCGTTTGCTTTGCTGGAGGTTCCAGATTTTTTCCTCCACCGTGCCGGGTGCAATGAGCTTGTAGGCGTTGACGGTTTTGGTTTGACCAATGCGATGGGTGCGGTCAATGGCCTGAGCCTCCACGGCGGGATTCCACCACGGGTCGTACAGCACCACATAGCTGGCGGTGGTGAGGTTGAGGCCGGTGCCGGCGGCGCGGAGGCTGAGCAGGAAAATGCCCGCCCCTTCGGTTTCCTGAAATGCATTGACGACGTCCTGCCGGTTTTTGGTTGCGCCGGTGAGCATGTGCGTTGGGATTTCGCGCGTGCCGCAGTCTTTCTCGAGAATTTTCAGCATCTGCACAAACTGGCTGAATACCAGGACTTTTTCGCCCTGAGCGACCAAGGGTTCGAGCAGGTCAAACAGTGCCTCGGTTTTGCCGGAGGCGGAATCATTGCCGACGAGCGAGGGGTGGCAGCAGATTTGGCGCAAGCGCGTGAGGGCGGCGAGCACCTGCATGCGGCTTTTGGCGACGCCCTTGGTCTGGATGGTTTCCATGACCGTGTCGCGGCTGCGGCGCAGTTCGGCGAGGTATAATTTGCGCTGATCCTTGCCCAGTTCGCAGTCGTGCCGTTGCTCGATGCGCTCGGGCAAATCCTTTGCGACCTCGGTTTTCACACGCCGCAACAGGATCGGGCGTAGGCGCGAGGAAAGGCGCTTGCGGGCGATGCGGCGGTTGGCAATGACCTCTTCGCTGTCGCCGCCGGGGGGGTCGTACATGGCGTGGAAATGTTTTTCATCGCCGAGATAGCCCGGCTGTACGAAGTCCACAATGCTCCACAAATCGAGCAGGCGGTTTTCCAACGGCGTGCCGGTGAGGGCGAGGCGGATTTTGCACGATAGTTGCTTCACCGACTGGGTGACCTGCGCGCCAGGATTCTTGATGAACTGCGCTTCGTCGAGAATGATGGCGTTGAATTTATACCGCTGCAAATCCTCGAGGTCGCGCCGGAGCAGCGAGTAGTTGGTGACCACCATGTCGTAATCGGGGATTTTCTTGCGCATGGCGTGGCGGGCGGCCCCGCTCTCGAGGACAAGCACGGACATGCCCGGTGTGAATTTTTCCACCTCGCGCCGCCAGTTGTGCATTACTGATGCGGGGCAGACGACGAGTGAGGGATTGGATTTGCCGCGTTTTTTCTTCTGCTTAAGCCAGTTCAAATAGGCAAGCGTCTGCAGCGTTTTTCCGAGGCCCATGTCGTCTGCGAGGATGCCGCCGAGGCGCATGGACTGGAGATGGCAGAGGAACTCGAAGCCCGATTGCTGGTACGGGCGCAGCTCGGCCTCGATTCCCTCGGGCAAATCGGTGGTGGGGATGCCTTCAAAATGCTCGATGCGATCGCGCAGTTTTTGCGCCTGCTTGCCGTCGCCGAATTGCGAGAGGGCGTCTTCGCCAAGATGTGCCGCCTGTTCCATCGCGATTTTTTGCGTGCCGGTCTCGAGGCCGTCGAGGGCGTGG
>CAZJRV010000340.1:0-2267 GCA_964548235.1 uncultured Verrucomicrobiota bacterium | reverse complement strand
TCGTTACCTTTGCTGAGGTGCTGCGCCGCAAGGGTTACGCCACCGGTTATGCCGGCAAATGGCATCTCGATGGATTTGGGAAACCGCAATGGGGGCCGAAGCGGAAATTCGGTTGGGAGGACAATCGATTTATGTTTAATCGCGGGCACTGGAAGATGTTTGCCGATGGGCCGGACGGGCCTCGCGTAGCCTCTACCCGAAATGGTCGGCCGGATTATGGGGTGAAGGGCGCGGATAAAAAATCGTTTGCCACCGATTGGCTGACCGACAAGGCGATCGAGTTTGTGAACGCCAAGAAGGGCAATCCGTTTTGTTACATGATCAGCTATCCCGACCCGCACGGGCCCAACACCGTGCGACCACCTTACGACAAAATGTATGCCGACGTGAAGGTGCCCATTCCGCGGTCGGTCAACAAAACGCGCGAGCAAACGCCGTTGTGGGCGGCCAAGGCACCAAGGATCACCGCCGATACGGTGCGACTACTGATGCCGAGCTATTACGGCATGGTAAAATGTTTGGACGACAATATTGGCCGGCTGATCGAAACGCTGCGCAAGAATGGGCAGTTGGAAAACACGGTCATCGTGTTCACCAGCGATCACGGCGATCTCTGCGGCGAACACGGGCGACTGAACAAAGGCGTGCCGTACGAAGGCTCGGCACGCATACCGTTTCTCATTTATTGCCCCGGAAAAATCAAGAGTGGCACGGTGGTGGGGGAGGCGCTCAGTTGCGTGGATTTTTTGCCGACGGTGATGAGCCTCATGGATGTGAAACACGGCCTCAACGTGAATGGCCGCAACGCGGCGAACCTCTTCCGCGCGAAAGGCGGTCGCTGGCGGGATTTGACTTTTTTGCGATCCACAAGCAACCCGCAATCAACATGGCTGTGCGCGGTGAGCGATCGCTACAAACTCGTGTACGCCTCCAAAGGCAAGCCGTGGCTCTTTGATTTGCAAAAGGACGCGGACGAGTTGATCAATCGGTTCACCGACCCCGCCTACCAAGCCATCGTGCGCGATATGACCCGTGGCTTGAGCGAATATTGCAAGGTGCAGATGGATCCGTTTGGCGAAGTCCCCCACATCAAAACTGCCATGGCGGCGGCGAAGGAGTGATTATCGGCCCGAAGGTTTTGGGATTTCCAATTGCCGACAGATGGCCCAGACTGTTGGCGTTTTGATTTCGCGGTGGCGTGGCACCGAGGATGTTTTTCGTTTTTCGGAATTCCACCAAACCGAATGGCGCGCGCCTTCGCGGTGCAGCGCGCACGCGTGCTTCCGCAGGTGCTGCTCCAGTTCAGTGCGTTTCACAAGGTGCCAATCGCCAGCGATTCACGCACACTATCGGCTGGCTCGCTTTCCCTCGCCAATTCACGATTCGCTTCCAGCACCATTCGGAGGGCATCACGCAAATTATCGCGCGTTTCATCCATCGTTTCCCCCTGCGTGATGGCCCCGGGAATTTCCTCCACGTAAGCGGTGTAGCCCCCTTCTTCGGCGGGAATGAAGATCATATTCAAATCCATAGTGGATTGTAAGCCGAGGAGAAGATTTCGTCAACGGAGATTCGGCGCCCTTTCCCATTGACGCGGGGCCTTCCACGGTTGACCCTTTGTCCATGCCAAAGCATTCCAATACCTCCGATTCAAACCGTCGTGATTTCATTAAGACCACCGGCAAGGTGACCGCCGCCTCGGCGCTGGCCGGCGTGGCATTGCCGCGTGTGCATTCGGCGGTGGATGATACCGTGAAGGTGGCGCTGGTGGGCGCGGGCGGCCGCGGCACGGGTGCGGCAAGCAATGCGTTGTCGGTTTCCGCGGGGCACGGCCCCACGAAGCTCGTGGCGGCGGCGGATATTTTTGAAAGCAACCTCAAGAGCAGCCTCAATGGCCTCAAACAAAAGCACGGCAAAAAAGTGGACGTGCCGGCCGACCGCCAATACCTCGGCTTTGATGGTTACAAGAAAGCGCTTGATACGCTCGACAAAGGGGATGTGGCCATCTTCACCACGCCACCGGCGTTTCGTTGGGTGTTTTATCAATATGCGGTGGAGAAGGGCATCAACGTGTTCATGGAAAAACCGGTGACGGCGGATGGCTATGGCACCAAAAAAATTCTCGAGGCCAATAAAATTGCGAAAAAGAAAAACCTAAAAGTGGGCGTGGGCCTGATGTGTCGACACAGCCGCGCGCGTGGAGCGATGGCGGAGAAAATTCAGAACGGCGACATCGGCGACATCGTGCTGATGCGCAGCTATCGCAT
>CAZJRV010000339.1:0-2269 GCA_964548235.1 uncultured Verrucomicrobiota bacterium | reverse complement strand
ATGCCATCAAGACCGACTCCAAAGGCCTCGCCAAAAGCCCGTGGCCCATGCGTGGCCAGAACGCCCAACACACCGGCCGCGCACCAGCCAAGTAGGAAGGCCTGCCACGAGTTTTGTCTTTTGCGCGTGGATGGACTGGTGTTCACTGGGGCCTCACTTTCAGCTATGGCCGGACACAGTAAATGGGCAAATATTAAGCACACCAAGGCGCGCATGGATGCCAAGCGCAGCAAGGTGTTCGCAAAGATTGCGCGGGAGATAACGATTGCCGCGAAGTTGAACGGAGGCGATCCGGATATGAATCCTCGGCTGCGGTTGGCCGTGCTGAAGGGGCGCGGAGCGAATATGCCGGCGGACAACATCCAGCGGGCGATTGCGCGCGGCACGGGCGATGGCGAAGGGGCGAGTTTCGAGGAGTTGACCTACGAGATTTATGGCCCGCACGGCGCGGCGATTTTATGCGAGGTGAGTACGGACAACCGCAACCGCACGGCGTCTGAGATCCGCGCCATCCTCACGCGCAACGACGGCAAGCTGGCCACGACGGGATCGGTCAGCCGGTTGTTTCATCGCAAGGGGCAGATCATGATCGCGCGCGCTAACGCGGAGGAGGATGCGTTGATGGAGTTGGCGCTGGAAGCGGGTGCGGAAGATTTCAAAGCAGAGGAGGAGGGCTACGAAATTCTCACTGCGCCGGCTGATTTTGAGACGGTGCACAAAGCGGTGGAGGCGACCGGCATCGCGATGGAATCGGCGGAGATCACGGCGTTGCCGGAAATGACCGCGCCAATTTCCAGTGAAGCGGATTTGGGGAAAGTGGATCGCCTTGTGGATTTACTCGAAGACCACGACGACGCTAAGCCACCATCCGATCGATGGCCTCGGGGAGGCGGGCTTGGGATCGGTCGATCAGGGTGTCGCGATCTGCTTGAGTGAGTTTCAATTTTCCAGCTGCAGTGGTCACCACAGCTTCGAGGGCGCTTTGCGCGTAATCGGCCAAGCCTTGCCTTGGGGCGATGGAGAAAACCGCCATCATGAGGCCGAACACCACGGGATGATTGGCCGGCGCGCGGCCTTCGCGGACGGCATCGAGGAAGCGTTGCACCACGCGTTCGTCGCGGAGCGGGCGCAGGCGTTTAAGGTGATCGGTGCCGAAACGCTGGCTGGCGGGGGCGAGTTGCAACCACTCCGGATGCGTGTCGGCGAGGGCTTTATCGAGCGCGATGAGTTCCTGCGCTTCACCGCGGGTGGCGTGGCGATGGGCGGCGGCCACGGCGGGCAATTCCACCGGCTCGAGCAGCGTCACGCGGTAGCGCTCAAGCAGCACGGAAAGCTCAAGCGGGGTGCCCACGCGGGCGGTGCCGAGCGCGCGCGAAATGCTGTCCACGCACAGCACGCCCTCCAGCGCATCGAGTTGCGCGGCGTAGGGATGCTGCCCTCCGGCGGGTAGCGTGTCGGTGTCCAAAACCGTTTGCACCCCCGTATTTTGCCGAAAAATGGGGCAAATGTAAACAAAACGGCGCGCGGGATTGAGGTTGATTCATCGTTTTGGCGCTGCTACCGTTGGCCACCGCAAAGCGTCCCACCCAATTGGGACAAGATGATGCAACCATTTGAATCACAACGACGGTGTAGTCAATAACCAGCTTTGGCTGGGCGTACCGATTTGCTTTGAGCGACCCAAGGATTTTTCAATATGCCAGAACAGACCATTGAACAAGAAACCCCCGTCGCCGTGCAGACCGGCGACAAGCCGAAGTATCCCGGCTTCCCCGTCACCTGCAATGGCAACCAATTGGTGACCGAGTGGGTAGAAACCCGCATCACCGAGGGCGGCGTGTTTTACCCCATCACGCCCTCAACCGAAGGCGGCGAGATTTATCAACAAGCTTTCGCGCAGGGCGCGCTGGATGTTTGGGGCAACCAAAAGCTGGCCATCGAGTGCGAAGGCGAACACGCCGCGCAAGGCGGTGCCACTGCGGTCGCAGTCACCGGCAAGCGCACGGTGAATTTCACTTCCGGCCAGGGCATCGTGTACGCGATGGAGCAGTATTACCACGCGCCGGGCAAGCTCTCCACGATGGTGGTGGAAGTCGGCGCGCGTGCGCTTACCAAGCACGCGCTCAACGTCCACTGCGGACACGATGATTTTTATGCCGCGCTGGATACCGGCTGGACGATGTTAATGGGCCGCGACGCCCAGCAAGCCGCCGACCAAGCGATCATCCTGCGCAAGTGCAACGAGCTGGCGCTCAACCCCGGAATGAAT
>CAZJRV010000338.1:0-2304 GCA_964548235.1 uncultured Verrucomicrobiota bacterium | reverse complement strand
CGAGAGCAGAGAACAGAGGGCTGGGGACAGTGAAAAATGAGCTAAAACTCCACCTCTCTCTCCACTGTCGACAACCCGTCATTGACCACGCCGCGCCCCGCCTTACCCTCGCGGTATGGCCAGAACCAAGAAGCCCAAGAAATCCGCCAACCGTTTCGTGCACGAAGACCCGTGGCGCGTGTTCCGCATTATGTCGGAATTCGTCGAGGGCTTTGACGAAATGTCGCACATCGGCCCGGCCGTCACTATTTTCGGCTCTGCCCGCACCAAACCGCGCGATCGTTTTTACAAGGCCACCGTCGACATCTCGCGCCGCTTGGCCGAGAACAACTACGCCGTCATCACCGGCGGCGGCCCCGGTATCATGGAAGCCGCCAACAAAGGCGCGGCCGAGGGCGGCGGGCGCTCCGTGGGCCTGAACATCAAGCTGCCCTTCGAGCAAAGCGGCAACAAATATTCCAACATCTCGGTGGACTTTCATTATTTTTTCGCGCGCAAAGTCTGCCTCGCCAAGTACAGCACCGCGTTCATTTACATGCCCGGCGGCTTTGGCACGATGGATGAGTTGTTTGAAATTCTCACGCTCGTGCAAACGCGCAAAGTGCCACAGTTTCCGATCATCTGTTTTGGTCGCAGTTACTGGAGCGGTCTCCTCAAGTGGTCCAACAGCACGCTCAAGCGCGGCAAATACATCAGCCCGAATGACAATGATTTGATCACCGTCACCGACAGCCCCGCCAAAGCCATTAAGATTATTAACGAATATCACAACCGAGCCGGCCACCAAACCTCACCTCCGCCGGCCTTTGCCTAATTGATAAATGCGCCCGCTGATCGAGCACGCCCGCACGCGCCACACGCCGGAAACTCTGGCGAAGCAACTGCGCGGCACGCCCGGCTTAATGCTCCTGCGCAGCGATGGCGAGGCCACCGATCAGGCGCGGTATTCATTCGTCGTCGCGCGGCCATTCCTGACCTTCCGTTCATGGGGTAGTCGGTGTGAAATTCAATCCGGCACCCGCCAAACCGCTCAATTCGGCAACCCGTGGAATGTGTTGGAGCAATTGCTTGAGCGGTATGAATTGATCGATGAGATTGATCTCCCCTTCCCGCTCGGCGGCTGTTTTGGCTACTGGGGCTACGACCTGAAAAACTTCGTCGAGCCACGCCTGCGCGCGCGGGCAGTGAACGACCTCGAGCTACCCGACTGTGCCGTGGGCTTTTACGACAGCCTCGCGATCTTCGACCATCACCTCGGCAAAACCTGGCTAGTCGCCACCGGCCTCGCCGCCGATGGTTCGCGCAACGAACCCCGCGCGCGCCAACAAGCCAATTGGTGGCACGAACAACTCGGGAGGGACGAGTTCCACCTCGTCCCAAATCAATTTGAAAAAAACACGGACGAGGTGGAACTCGTCCCTCCCACGCCCACCTCAAACTTCACGCGCGAAGGCTTCATCGCCGCCATACGCCGCGCGCTAGATTACATTCACGCGGGTGACATTTACCAAGTCAACCTCTCCCAACGCCTCACCGCCCCGTGGGCCGGTGATGGCTGGGAATTTCACCGCGCGCTGCATGCCGCCAGTCCTGCGCCGTTCGGGGCATTTTTGGACGCGGGCGATTTTCAATTGGCATCCTCCAGCCCGGAACGATTCCTACGCCTCAGCGGTCAACACGTTCAAACGCGACCGATAAAAGGCACGCGCCCGCGCAGTGCCGACCCTCAGCGCGATGCTCAGCTTGCTTACGAGCTGCAAGCCAGTGAGAAGGAACGGGCGGAGTTGGTGATGATTACCGATCTCCTGCGCAATGACCTCGGGCGGGTGTGCGAATTTGGCAGCGTGCAGGTGCCGGAGTTGATGCGGTTGGAGCAGTACGCGCAAGTGCAGCATCTCGTGTCCACGGTGGAAGGCCGACTGCGCGCGAGGCATTCGCATCTGGCGACGTTGCGCGATTGTTTCCCCGGCGGCAGCATCACCGGCGCGCCGAAGTTTCGCGCGATGGAGATCATCGATGAACTCGAACCGGCCACACGCGGGCCATACACCGGCAGCCTCGGCTACCTCGGCTTCAATCGCGAAAGCCAATTCAACATCGCCATCCGCACCGCCATCGTGCGCGAGGGCCAAGTGCACTACCAAGCCGGCGCCGGCATCGTGGCGGATTCCGATCCGGAAATGGAATACGAGGAAACGCTCGCGAAAGCGCGTGGGTTTGAGAAAGCGCTTTCAATCACCACAGAGGCGCAGAGGGAAATGTCCAATGCTCAATGACCAAGTACCAATGAATGACCAATTTCCA
>CAZJRV010000337.1:0-2324 GCA_964548235.1 uncultured Verrucomicrobiota bacterium | reverse complement strand
GAGCGCTTCGGGCTTGAATACGTTGGCGCCGACAACGCCGCGCATCAACCCGTGATGATTCACCGCGCACCCTTCGGCAGCTTCGAGCGATTCATGGGCATTCTCATCGAGCATTTTGCCGGCAACTTCCCGCTGTGGCTGGCACCCGAGCAGGTGCGCGTGCTACCCATCACCGAGCATCAAAACGAATACGCCGGGCAAATCCTCGACCAACTCAAGACCGCCGGCATCCGTTGCGGCGCGGATTTTTCCGGCAATAAAATCGGCGGCAAAATCCGCGATGCCGAGATGAACAAGGTCCACACCATGCTCGTGCTTGGCAAAAAAGAGCAGGAAACCGGAAGCGTCGCCCTCCGCGTCCACGGTCAAGGTGATCAGGGCGTAAAGCCTCTGGATGATGTTCTGGCAATAATCCGGGGTGCAATTTCCTCCCGCAGCCTTTAAAAACTAAAGATTGAGCTTGCCAGCACCGTTTCTATTGCTATTCTCCCCGCCCTTTACGAAAGCTTAAATATGGCCAGAGTTTGCAAAATCACCGGAAAACGCCCACACGTGGGCGGCACCATTACTCGCAGCGGTAAGGCGAAAAAGGAAGGCGGCATTGGCCGTCACGTCACCAAGGTTAACAAGCGCCGGTTCATCCCAAACATTCAGCGCGTAAAAATCATCACCGAAAATGGCACGGTAAAGTATGTCCGCGTGGCCGCCAGTGCCATCAAGAAGGGCCTCGTCACCAAGGCTCCCAAGCGCAACTGGAAACCATCATAAACGGAACGCTAAACCCGGTTTGCGATTATTTGCAGCGTGGCTTGGAAACAGCCACGTTTTTTATTTGCCCTTCATCGAGTGCATGGTCACCCGGCGCAGATTGCGGTCACTTTCACGTTTCTTGATGGTTTCGCGCTTGTCCGTCTTGCGCTTGCCCTGCCCCACGCCAAGAAGGACTTTTACCAACCCGTCTTTCCAATAAAGTTTCAGGGGCAAAATGGATAACCCCTTGGCTTGAGTCAACCCCTGCAAGTGGTCAATTTGGCGGCGATGCAGCAAGAGTCGCCGCGTTGCGGTTGGCTCGTGATTGTGCCGGTTGCCGTGGGTATATTCTTCAATGTGACAGTTCATCAACCAACATTGCCGTTTCGAATCTACCCGCGCAAATGCCTCTCGGATTTGGCCCTTCCCGGCCCGGAGTGATTTTACCTCCGTGCCACGCAGCACAAGCCCCGCCTCAAGCGTCTCAAGAATATGATAATCCCGGCGCGCTTTGGAGTTTGTGACGATGTCAGTACTGTTTTTTTTGGCGGGCATAAAAAAGGCCGGGCATTACCCGGCCAATAAAATCTGTAACGCCGGTTATTTACGGCGTTTTTTGGCCTTCTTGACTTCGCCAGCCATCTCTTCATTGAGAATGGCATAATCCATTTTCCCATCCACTAATTCTGAGAGAGCCATGTCGGCCGAACCGAGCATCGGGGCATCGATCAATGGTCGGCTCGCGCCGGAGTTTAACTGGCGCACACGCGCAGAGACTAAATTGATTAGAATGTTTGGATTCCCCACCAAATCCAGGGCGTCATTACAAAGGTTCGTATTCATTAAGGCCGGTGAAAATACAGCCTCCGGGCAGGGTTGCAACAAAAAAATCGCGCATTGCCGCAGCTCGCGGATGCGAGTAAAACCTCCGCGTGCCAAGCCCACGCGCATTTGACCTCAAAAAATACGCCCGCCAACGAGCCCAACAGGTGGATCGCGCCCTCGGCCAACACCTCCCCACCGCCCGCACCAAGCCCGCCACCCTTCATCAGGCAATGCGATATAGCCTGTTTGCCGGTGGCAAACGCATCCGCCCCATCCTCACCCTTGCGGCAGCCGAAGCCTGTGGCGGTAGCGTTGGACATGCGATGCCTCTCGCTTGCGCCGTGGAATGCATCCACACCTACTCGCTCATCCACGATGATTTGCCCTCGATGGATAACGATGATTTTCGCCGTGGCCGCCCCACCAGCCATAAAGTTTATGGCGAAGGCATCGCCATCCTCGCCGGCGACGCGTTGCTCACACAGGCTTTTGAAATTACGTCCAAAGCCCGCGGTTGGCCGCGTTATCGCCATGCCGCGCTCTTTCACGAAATCACCAAAACCGCCGGCTCACTCCAGCTAATCGCCGGCCAAGTCGCCGACCTTGAGGGCGAAGGCAAACCACTCACCCTGCCCCAACTCCGCTACATCCACGAACGCAAAACCAGCGCGCTCCTCACGTGCTCCGTACGCCTCGGCGGAATGAGTGCCAATTGCACCTCAGCCCAACTCAAGGCACTTTCAAATTTC
>CAZJRV010000336.1:0-2406 GCA_964548235.1 uncultured Verrucomicrobiota bacterium | reverse complement strand
CCGGGCGTTTGAGCAGCGAGTACAGTTCGCAACTGGCAGATTGTTCCACCAGCGCTATGACGTCTTCAATCCAAACGGTTTCTTCAGAGCGCAACTGAACGGTAACTTGGCCGCGTTGGTTGTGGGCGCCCTCGGCACTGATGGCCTTGCTGCAGGGGCAAAGGGTGGTGACGTTGGTGCGGACCTCGAGCACAAAATCAATTTCTTCGCCTGTGGCGGTGGCATCAAAGCGGGCCTGGTAATCCATGAGGCCGGTTTGGCCGGTGACGGGCGCAGCTTTCCCAAGGAAAAAGGGAAAGTCCATCTCAAGATGCGCTGTCTGCGAATCGAGCCGCTGTTGCATGGCACGGAGGATTTCCGGGATGTTTTCCACGTGCACCACATTGCCGTGGGCGTTGAGCACCTCGATAAACCGGCTCATGTGTGTGCCCTTGAAATGGTGCGGCAAATCCACAAACATGCCGATGGTGGCAATGGTGTCCTGGTACGCCCGGGCCTTGTCTCGAATGCGGATGGGGAAGCGCAGGCCGCGCACGCCCACCTTGTCGATGCGCAATTCGCGGTGGTCGCGTTGTTGCTGAATATCCGTCAGCGGTTCTGGATTGTCTGTTTCCATTGCGGGCGGAGAGCCTAGCACAGCTCGGGCCGTTGGCAAATGACTTTCCCCCGGTAGAGCATCGGCTATACTCGGCGAATGAAATCCATTCTGGTTCTGTTGATAACCGCGGGCGCAATGGCGGCGGCCGAATCATTCACCGTGGTGAGCTTTAATGTGGAGAACTATTTCCTGCGCCCGTTCGGCACGCGCAAGGCCAAGCCGGCGGCATCGCGGGCCAAGGTGTTGGAGGCCATCCATGAGATTCGCCCCGATGTCTTGGCACTGCAGGAAATAGGCCGCCGCGAGGCACTGGATGAGCTTCGGGCCGATTTAAAGGCTCGGGGGTTGCACTACCCGCATATGGAGTGGGTGCAGGGGCCGGATCCGGCGATTCATCTGGTGGTGCTCAGCCGGTTTCCATTCGCGGCGCGCCAACCGCATCCGAGGGTGCAGTATCTTCTGGATGGCCAGCGGTTTCAGGTGTCGCGCGGGTTTGCAGAGGTGGCGATTCGGGTAAATGCAAAATATCAATTTACCCTGCTCAACGCCCACCTTAAATCCAAGCGCCCCGTGCCAAACGCGAGCCAGGCTGAGATGCGGCTGGGCGAGGCGCGGGAGTTGCGGCGAATCATCGAGGCAAAACTCAAGGCGGATCCCAAGGTGAACCTGCTGCTGGTGGGCGACCTCAATGATACTCCCGATCAACCGCCCATTCGCGCCTTGATTGGCAGCAGGACGCACAAGCTGGTGGATCTGCGCCCGTTCGAGCGCAATGGTGATCGCGCGCCTCATCCCCAAAGCGCCAGCTACATTCCCCGGCGCATTGCGTGGACTTCGTTTTACTGGAAGGAGGACAGCTACAACCGGTTTGACTATCAGCTGGCCAGTGTTGGGATGAACCGTGAAATTCACCGCAAAGGCACCTATGTGCACACAATGGCCGATTGGGGCGCGGCCTCGGATCACCGGCCGGTGGTGGCATCGTTTTTTGCCGAGGATCGTTAGCCCGGGCAAATCCGCGCTATTCGGAGGACGCGCGCGGAAAGGCCTTGAGCGAGTAGTTGAGGGAAATTTGCATTTCGTCGTTGCGCCGGCCCGTGTCGGTAATGAAACGAAGATCCACAAAAAATGTCCAGCTGCGCATGTCGCGGTGGAGGGTGTAGCTGTGCTGCGAGAGCTGGCCTTTCACCGCATCGTAGTATTGACGGGTGGAGGCGGACCAGTTTTCGTTGAGGCGATAGACCGCGCCGGAGTATAGCACGCTGGTGCGGTCGGCACTGGCGGTGCTGGGATGGGCGAGGTAATAATAATGGCCCGCATCGAGGCGCCAGTTGGCGTTGGGGCTGAAGTTGATGTTGTTGTCCATCAATCGCCAGAGTGAATTGTCCAGATCGTAGCGAAAATTGGATTTCAGCTCGATCCAGTTGCGAGGGCGGAATCGAAGGTCGGAGAATATGTCGGCAAACGTGTTCTGGCTGGAGTTGGGGTCCAGCCGCCAGTCGGTGTAAAGGTTCCAGTCGATTAGCTCGTCAATTTTGCGCGGCTGCTGCTCGCCCACGCGCGGGGTGCGGCGGGTTTGCCAGATGTTTCGCAGGCCCAGGCGAACGGCGTTTTGGCTGTCGATGTTGTCGATGGCATTGTAATTGGGCATTTCGAATGGCAGCAGATTGGGCGAGGTCAACTCGCTGTCCAGCTTATCCAGTTCCCCCGGCGTCCGGTTGGGGCGCGGGATGAACACGTAATTGATCGAGGGCTTCACGATGTGGCGAAGCCCGTTGACATCCAGTAGTTTGTTCTGCACATCGGGC
>CAZJRV010000335.1:1651-2418 GCA_964548235.1 uncultured Verrucomicrobiota bacterium | reverse complement strand
AGATTATTGCCTCTGTGTTCTCTGTGCCTCTGTGGTTAAAAAACAGAATGGAATTCTTCACTCCCCGCGCAGGTAGGCCAGTAGATCGGCCATGGCGGCGGGCGGGAGCGCGGCTTCGAGGCCGGGGGGCATTAGGGAGAGGCCGGTGCTTTGGAGGGTCTTGATGTTGGTTCGGAGGATGATTTGCTCGGCGCCGATGGCGGTGCGGAGGGTGAGGCTGGTGGGGGTCTCGGCGGTGATGACGCCGGTGTGCGCGGTGGCGTTGCGGGTGATGATGACGTAGCCGACGTACTTGTCTTCTACCGCGCGGTTGGGATCGAGGATGCCGGTGAGCCAATCGGCGATGGGTTTACCGGCGAGCGTGGCGAGGTCGGGGCCGACGGGGTTGCCTTGGTTTTTGTAACGATGGCAGACGGCGCAGTTGGCCTTGAAGAGAAACGCGCCGTCCTCGGCGTTGCCCTTGAGTTTCTCGAGGCCGGCGTAGCGGGCGATGACCTTGGCGCGGTCGAGGTCGACTTTGCCGAAGAGCTTGGTGGCGCGTGCGCGGAGAGTGGCGTCGGTGTGCTTCGTCAATTTTTGACGATGCGCGGGGCTGATTTGATTGGCGGCCAAATTGCCTTTCTCGAGCGCGGCAAGCAGGGCTTGCGTCCACGCGGGGCGGGAGAGGAGCGTCTCGATCGCCTCGGCGCGGATGGCGGGGCTGAAGGTTTTCCAACTGCCGAGCAGCGCGGAAACCAAATGCGGCTGGTGAACTTTTCGCAAGGTGG
>CAZJRV010000335.1:0-1641 GCA_964548235.1 uncultured Verrucomicrobiota bacterium | reverse complement strand
TTTTTGAAGCGCGGGAGGGTGCTCGGCGGCGAGTAGTTGGACGAGGGTTTTTTTGTCGGCATCAATCGGAGTGAGGCCACGCGCGAGGAGAGGAATGGCGGCTTGGCGTTCGGCGAGGGTGGCGTTCGGGTTGGCGGCGGTGGCGCGGGCGTGTTTGAAAAGAGCAGCGGTTTTGGTGAGGGCGGCCTTGAGTTTGGGCGGGGCGGTTTTTCGGAAATCGATGAGGGATTGGCCGCGGGCGTGGAGGGCGTCGAGTAGACCGGCGAGGATGGTGAGTTCGCCGGCGGTCACGAGCTGGTCGCCGGTGAGGTCATTGAGCACGGCGGCGAGGGCTTCCTGTTGGCCGCCGCTGGTGGCGAGTTGCAGGAGGTGATTGGACAGGTCGACGGACGGGCGGCCTTTCTGCGAGAAGATTTGCTTGAGCATCGCGGCGGCGTGCGGGGCGGCGGAGCTTTTTACTGCGAGTTGAATGTCGGCGTTTTTGGGATGCTGCACGGCGAGATACACGAGGCCTTCGGTGACGAGTTTGCCCTTGCCCTCGCCGAGGGTAAAGGCGAGTTGGCGGAGGACACGCGGGGATTTGTCGGTGAGGCATTGACGGGCGAGCGCTTCGTTGCCTCCTTCGCATAATCGCACGGCGTGTTCGCGGACGGCGGGGTGGTCATCGCGCAGGGCGCGGGCGAGGGTTTCTTTGTTGAGCGCGCCCAAACCCGCCAGCGTGTGCAGGGAATGGATGCGCGCTTGGGGCGAAACGATTCCGCGCAACATATTGGCGGCGATGGAGCCGAGGAGCTGGTGGCTCTTGGGGTCGTTGCGCTCGATGAGCAATCGTTGGGCGTTGTCGCGTTGCCAGCCGTTTGGGTGGTCGAGTGCCCAGACGAGTTGTTGCGTGGGGAGTTTATCGAGGCGCGGGATGTTTCGCAGCTTCGCGCCTTTGGGCACGACTTTCCAAATGCGCCCCTTGTCGTGGCCGGCGCGGAGGTCCACGCGGCTTTGCATCGCGGCGGGAATCCACTCGGGATGCTCGATGATGAGCCGGTACATATCGCCAATGTACAGCGCGCCGTCGGGGCCGGTCTTGATTTGCGTGGGGCGAAACCAGTTGTCGGTGCTGGCGAGGAATTCGCTTTTCTCTTCGCCCGCCGCGCGGTGGCTTTTGAAACTCACGCCGTCGGGCACGAGCACTTCCTGATGCACGAGGTTGTGCACCGGTTCGCTGATGAACACGCTGCGCGCGAATTCCTTGCCGAACAAACCGCCGCGATAGGGCTGCGCGCTGCAGGCGCTGGTGACGTGGCCGTAGCTTTGCGGATTGTTCGGGCGTTTCATCTTGGCGCTAATCGGAAAACAACGGTTGCTGGAAAACGTGTTGCGGCGCGTGGCCCCGACGGCGAGCTGCGGATTGCGCGCGAGGTAGCGCAGGGGCACGTGATAATGCCACAGCCAATTCGGGTTGTTATTGCCGAACCAGTTGCCCCAGTCATCGCGCCAGCGGCCGAACTGCGTCTGGCCCGCGACGGTTTCAAACTCGCCAGTCACCTTAAAACGAAAATCGCGTCCATTTATATTCGTGCGCTTGCCCGTGGCCTTGCTCGTCACCGTGCCGCCGCTGTCTCCGTTGGCTGCGTAAATCCAGTTGTC
>CAZJRV010000334.1:0-2448 GCA_964548235.1 uncultured Verrucomicrobiota bacterium | reverse complement strand
GAAGAACCTGCTGCCGAAGAACCTGCTGCCGAAGAACCTGCTGCTGTTAAGGCCGAAGAGAAATCCGAGGAGCCCAAGACGGACGCCTAATTTTTACTCGTTTTTGTTATGCAAGATTTTGTGGAATACGTGGTCAAGGGACTGGTTGATGAACCCGAGGCTGTCAATGTAACTGAAGTGGAAAACAACGGGACCACCGTTTACGAATTGCGGATGGATCCGGATGATGTTGCCAAGGTGATCGGCAGGCGCGGCGTTACGATCAACGCAATTCGCTCGCTGCTCCAGGCAGGCGGTGCCAAGAAAGGTATGCGTTGTGGCTTGGAAATCATTGAGGAAGAAGACGACGATTAGGCACGCCGCGCGTGCCACGCAGCGATGAAAGTGGACGTGCTCACGCTGTTCCCCGCAATGTTCGCGGGGCCGCTGGATGAAAGCATCCTGCGCCGAGCCCGCGAAAGCGGCCGGTTGGAACTGGCTTTGCACGATTTGCGTGACTGGACGCATGACCGACACCGCACGGTGGACGACACCCCCTACGGCGGAGGCCCGGGCATGGTGCTCAAGCCCGAACCGGTCTTTGAAGCGATAGACGAACTGGCGAACGACACCACACAAGTGGTGATGCTCACCCCGCAAGGCGAGCCATTCCGCCAGGCTGCGGCTCGCGCGCTGTCAGCGCACGGGCATTTGCTTTTGCTCTGCGGCAGTTATGAGGGATTTGATGAACGCATTCGCACGCGGGTGCATCACGAAATCTCAATCGGCGATTACGTGCTGACCAACGGCGCGTTGCCCGCGATGGTGATCATTGACGCCGTCACGCGATTGCTGCCCGGCGTGCTGGGCGATGATGCCAGCAGCGAAGAGGAAAGTTTTAGTGAAAACACGCTGGACTATCCGCATTATACGCGGCCGGCGGAATATCGCGGCATGGCAGTGCCCGAGGTGCTGCAAAATGGCAATCACGCTGCCATCGAACAATGGCGGCGCGAACAGGCCGAGCAACGCACGCGCGAACGCCGACCGGATTTATTGGAAGAAGAGTAGAAAAATTTAACGAAGGGAAAAAATGAATCAGGCATTGATGGATAAAATTGAGTCGGAGCAACTGCGCGCCGAGCCGTTGGAATTTAACGTGGGCGACATTGTCAAGGTCCACACGCGCGTGAAGGAAGGCGGCAAGGAACGCACACAGGTTTTTCAGGGCATTGTCATCGCCCGCCGCGGCCGCGGCCTGAACGCTACCTTCACCGTGCGCCGCATCAGCTACGGTCAGGGTGTCGAGCGCGTTTTCCCCGTCAACAGCCCCAACGTCGAAAAAGTCACCGTCGAGCGCCGGGGCAAAGTCCGTCGCGCCAAGCTCAACTACCTCCGCGAACGCATCGGCAAACGCGCCATGCTCGTCAAGGAGCGCAAGTAGCGGAAACTGGGGACACGGATTCCCACGGATTTTTTTCATCGGTGAAAATCCGTGTCTAAATCCTCCCGCGAATATCTTTCCATTCCCTTTTTCCACTGAACCGCCGACAACCGGCCCGTGGATTGCTTTCAATTCGAACGCGAACATCATGCGCGTGGGCTTACACGATTAGCCGGCGTGGACGAAGCCGGTCGTGGGCCTTTGGCCGGGCCCGTGGTGGCAGCAGCAGCAATTCTGCCGACCGAGTGGGCGGAGACGGGTTTGCCCGAATCGCTCCAGCGCCTCAATGATTCCAAAAGACTCACCGAGAAAATCCGCGAGGGATTGTTCAACGCAATCCACGCGGAAACTGAAATCCATTTCGGCATTGGCATCATTGAGGCAGCCGTCATCGATGAAATCAATATTCTCCAAGCAACTCACCGCGCGATGAATGCTGCTCTCGCCCAGCTTTCTCCGCCTGCCGCGCACGCGCTCATCGATGGCCTTCGCGTCTCCACGCTCTCCATCCCCCAAACAGCGATCGTCAAAGGCGACCAAAAAAGTTTCAGCATCGCCGCCGCAAGCATCCTCGCCAAAGTCACCCGCGATCGCCTCATGTGCGAACACGACGCCCGATGGCCCGAATATAATTTTGCCAAACACAAAGGCTATGGCACCGCCGTGCATCTCGCGGCCCTTCAAATTCACGGCCCGTGCGAAATTCATCGGCGAAGTTTTGCGCCCGTGCGGGTGGCGGAAGATTTAATTTTCAAGTATCAATAATCAAGGAACTACCCAGTTTCAAAAAAAGTCTCCCTCACTTGATTATGGGCCATTGATATTTCCTTGAGCCTTGATAATTGAAAATTGATAATTCTTATAATATTTTCCTTGCGCCGCCGTCGCTCCCGCCTACGCTCGCCAAATGGTCTGGGGCGATGGTTTTATGGATTGGTTTCGGCGGGATGAGCCGGAGCATCTTCGCCGGGGCCGGTTGGGGGAGCGGGCGGCCAAGCGGCATTTGAAAAAGGCGGGCCTAAAAT
>CAZJRV010000333.1:0-2455 GCA_964548235.1 uncultured Verrucomicrobiota bacterium | reverse complement strand
TGTTCTTCGCGCCGAAACGGTCGACGAATGTTTGCAGGTGATCAATCTGCCGCTGTTGGTTTTTGTGCGCGGCGAGTTGTTGATTCTCGTGCGCGTCGCGTTGTTCTAGAAACGAATCGTAATTCCCCGTCCAGCGAAACAACCGCTCGCGGCGAATCTCGAGGATGCCGTGCACGAGTTGGTTGATAAATTCGCGGTCGTGCGAAATCATCAGGATCGCCCCAGGATAATTTTTCAAGTATTCCTGCACCCACAACAATGCCTCGAGGTCGAGATGGTTTGTCGGCTCATCCAGCATCAGCAAGTCCGGCTCCTGCACGAGCAAGCGGCCGAGATGCGCGCGCATGATCCAGCCGCCGCTCATCTCGCGCGCGGGGCGGTCGTGATCGCTATCGCGAAAGCTCAAGCCGGCGAGGATGCGCTTGGCCTTGGCCTCGAGCTGCGGGCCGCCCTTTTCGTTGTACAGCTCGTACTCCTCCGGCTCCACGTGTTCGCCGCGCAGAATTTTCCCGCGTGCGGATAGAAATTCCGGTGAGAACGACAGCGCCAATTCCAGCACCGTGCCATCCCCCACCGGCAAACTTTCCTGCGGCAAAAACCCGAGATCAAGATTTCGCAGGCGTTCCACCTTACCTTTATCGACCGATTCCTCACCGAGAATGATGTTGAAAAGCGTGGACTTCCCCGCGCCATTGGGCCCCACCAACCCCAGGCGATCGCCACGATTCAGCTGCAACGACACCTCGCTAAACAGCGTCCGTCCACCAAAGGCCTTCTCCACTCCCGCCAACGTCAACATAAAGCCGCGCAAGATGCGCAATGATTGGCATTACGGCAAGGCAATCCGTTCATTTTTCTGAAGCCACCGGCACGTGGGCATTTTTCATCAGCGCAGCCATCTCGGCGGCGAGGGCGGGTTTGGATTTTGCGAGGTCGTTTTGCTCGTAGGGATCGGTGGCGAGGTTGAAGAGCTCGAGGGGTTTGCCCACGGGACGGTAAGCTTTCCAGTCGCCGGTGCGGAGGGCTTGGGAACGGATCTTGCTCGCGCCGGTGCAGAACTCAAAATACAGGTACGCGTGCTTGGCTTGCTTAGCGGGCGTGCCGCGCAGGGTGGGTACGAATGAGATGCCATCGTTTTGCTTGGGCACGGGTTGGCCGGTGAGTTCGCACATTGTCGGCAGGATATCCTGAAAGCCGCTGAGGTGCGCGGTGGTGGTGCCCGGGGCAATCACGCCGGGCCAACGGGCGAGCATCGGGGTGCGGATGCCGCCCTCGTGCATGTCGCGCTTGTACCCGCGCAGGCCGCCGGTGGAGTTCCAGAAATTCGGATCGTGCCCGCCTTCCTTGTGCGCGCCGTTGTCGCTGGCAAACATCACCAGAGTGTGATCGTCCACGCCCAGCCCTTTCAGCAAAGCCAGAATCGCGCCCACCTCGTTGTCGAGATGCTCCATCATCGCGGCAAACCCGGCGATGGGGTTTACCACGTCCGGACACGGCTCGCCGCCCGCGCCGTACTTGCCGATTTTTTTGTCGAATTGCGGAAACACCTTGCGCCATTTCTCGTGCAGTTCCTTGGGCGCGTGCATCGCCGCGTGCGGGATGGCGGTGGGGATGTAACAAAAAAACGGCTGCTTCGCCTGCACGCTCCCGCGGATGAATGCGCGCGCCTGCTCCATCATTGGCGTGTGCAGGTACGTGCCCTTCTTGAGTGGCAGCTCGCGGCCGTTCTTCACAAACGTGGTGGGATAGTAGGTGTGCGCGATGGTCTGGCTTTTCCACCCGTAAAATTCATCGAACCCGTGGCTCAACGGATTTGCCGGCCCTGCCACGTGCGTGTGCCCGAGGCCCCATTTGCCAAAGGCACCCGTGCGATAGCCCGCCGCCTTGAACACCTCCGGCAGCACCGTCATTTCCGGATCCAGCGCCGCGCCCACCTCACCGCGCAGATTACCACGCACGTAGCAATGCCCCGAATGCTGGCCGGTCATCAACACCGCCCGGCTCGGCGTGCACACCGTGTTGCCCGAATAATGCGCGGTAAACTTCAGCCCCTCCGTGGCGAGTCGGTCAATGTTCGGCGTCTTGAATTTCTTCTGCCCGTAACAGGAGAGATCCCCATAACCAAGGTCATCAGCCAGAATGTAAATGACATTGGGTTTGGTCGTAGCAAGGGCTGCGAAATGGAAAATAAAACAGAAAAGCGCAACGAGAGATTTCATCGGGAAATCCTATCGACCGCGATCAATCGCATCACGCAAAAACTCATTTCTTCGGCTGATCCGACAGTCGATACGGATCGTTCAATCGCTTCATTTCCTTGAGCAGCAACGCCTCCATCTCCCTGCGCTTGGCGGCGAATTTTGGGTTGTCGGCGAGGTTGAATGCCGTCGGATGCGGCTCGGCAAAGGGGCGCAGGGCGTGATGTTCGCGAAGAAATTCGTGCGGGTTTTCTTTC
>CAZJRV010000332.1:0-2465 GCA_964548235.1 uncultured Verrucomicrobiota bacterium | reverse complement strand
ACCCACGATGATTCGCGTGGAACACTTTGAATAAATGAGTGGTGAACACAAAAACGCCGCCGGTTGGCGCGGCATCATTCGCGCGTATCGCGAGCAGCTTGCCGTGGGGCCGGAAACGCCCATCGTGAGTTTGCACGAGGGCAACACGCCACTCATTCGCGTGCCGAATTTCGTGGACGCCATTGGCGGCTCGTTTGATTTGTATTTGAAGTACGAAGGCCTCAACCCGACGGCCTCCTTCAAGGATCGCGGCATGACGATGGCCGTCACCAAGGCCAAGGCGCGTGGTGTGCAGGTGATCGCCTGCGCCAGCACGGGCAACACCAGCGCCAGTGCCGCCGCGTATGCCGCGCGTGCCAAGATGAAGTGTGTGGTGCTCATTCCGGAAGGGAAAATCGCCCGCGGCAAACTCGCGCAGGCGTTAATGTACGGCGCGACCACGCTGCAGATGCCCGGTAATTTTGATGAAGCCCTTACCATCGTGCGCGAACTGTGTGCGGACGGCGAGGTGGAGGTGGTCAACAGCGTTAACCCGCATCGCATTGAAGGGCAGAAGACCGCCGCGTTTGAAATCTGCGATGCGCTGGGCGACGCGCCCGACCTGCACGTGTTGCCCGTTGGCAACGCCGGCAACATCACTGCCTACTGGAAAGGCTACCGCGAATATGCCGAGGCCGGCCAAAGCGACACGCTGCCGCGGATGATGGGCTTCCAAGCCGCCGGTGCCGCGCCTTTTGTGGACGATGCCTTTGTCGAAAACCCCGAGACCATCGCCAGCGCCATTCGCATTGGCAAACCCGCCAGCTGGCAACCGGCTAAGGCGGCGCTGCAGTTTTCCGCCGGGGCGATTGATAAAGTTACTGATGAGGAAATCCTCAGCGCGTATCAACTGATCACCTCGCAGGAAGGCATCTTTGTGGAGCCTGCTTCTGCTGCGGCCTTGGCAGGAATCATCAAGCTGCAAAATGCCGGCAAGATTGACGAAGGCAGCATTGTTGTTGCGACGATGACGGGTCACGGATTGAAGGATCCGGATAACGCGGTGGAACATGCGAATGCGGAGGCAACCACGGTAGAGCCAAATTTGGATGCTGTCCGGGCCGCAATTGGACTTTAGCGATGGCGTTGATTGTCCAAAAATTTGGTGGTACTTCTGTTCTGGATACGGACCGTATCAAGGCGGTGGCGAGTCGGGTGGGGACGTTCCGGTTACGTGGAGACAAGGTCGTGACGGTGGTCTCGGCGATGGGCGGGGTGACGAATAATTTGATTCGGCTCGCAAAAGAAATTAACCCCCACCCGCACGATCGCGAGATGGATATGCTGCTGGCTACGGGGGAGCAGACTACGATTTCGCTGCTGGCAATGGCGCTGCATTCGCTGGATTTGCCGGCGGTGTCGCTGACCGGCGCGCAGGCGGGGATCGTGACCGATGGCGTTCACTCGAAGGCGAAGATTCAAAACATCACGCCTGGGCAAATCCACTCGATGCTGGATAAAGGCAACGTGGTGATCGTGGCGGGGTTTCAGGGGCAGACGAGCGACGGGCGCATCACCACCCTCGGGCGCGGTGGCTCAGACCTCACGGCGATTGCCCTGGCCTCGGTGTTGAAGGCGGATCTGTGCCAGATTTACACGGACGTGGACGGGGTGTACACCGCCGACCCGCGCGTGGTGCCCAACGCGCGCAAGCTGAATGAAATTTCTTATGACGAAATGATGGAGCTGGCCAGCCTCGGTACGAAGGTGATGCAAAGCCGGTCGGTGGAGTTTGCCAAAAATTTTGATGTAAAATTTGAAGTGCGCTCGAGTCTGAACAACAATCCGGGAACAATCGTGATGGAAGAAACAGATAGTATGGAGGCGGTGGTCGTGCGCGGCGTATCGCTGGACACCAATCAGGCCAAGATGACCGTGATGGCCGTGCCGGACAAGCCGGGCCACGCGGCTCGTGTGTTTACCGCGCTGGCGGAGGCGGCGGTGAATGTGGATATGATCGTGCAAAACGTCAGCCACGGCAGCGCGACGCCGGCCACGGATATTTCCTTCACCGCCGATGCCTCGGATTTGCCTCGCGCGCGCGAGGTGATTGCCGACCTCAAGGACGAGATTGGCTACGCAGGCGTGGAGGGCGATGAGACGATTGCCAAAGTGTCGGTGGTGGGTGTGGGCATGCGTACGCATCCGGGTGTGGCGGCGAAGGTGTTCGAGACGCTTGGCGCGGCGGACATCAACATCGGAATGATTTCCACCAGCGAAATTAAAATCTCCGTGGTGGTGGAGGCCAGCCAAGGCGAGGAAGCAACGCGCGTGTTGCACGAGGCGTTTTTTGGCGAGGACGATTAAGAGAAAATGTCTGGCCCGATCAGCCAATTCATCCAGCGCCACTACCGCCATTTCAACGCGGCCACGGTGGGGGATGCAGCGGAGGAGTACGCGCGGCTGCTCGATGGTGGCGGAAAAAT
>CAZJRV010000331.1:0-2467 GCA_964548235.1 uncultured Verrucomicrobiota bacterium | reverse complement strand
GAGCTCCATAATGATGACCGTCTTGCCAACACCCGCACCACCAAATGCACCCACCTTGCCGCCCTTGAGGAAGGGGCAAATCAAATCGATGACCTTAATGCCTGTGGTAAGCACCTGTTGGGAAGTGGATTGCTCGGTTAACGGAGGTGCCGCGCGGTGAATGGGGTTGAACGCATCCGCATTCACCGGCCCTTGTTCGTCTACCGCCTCGCCGGTGACGTTGAACACGCGGCCCATCACGCCTTCGCCCACGGGCATGCTGATGGGTGCCTCTGCGTCTACCAGTTCCATTCCGCGTTTCAGTCCCTCGGTGGAACTCATGGCCACGGCGCGCACCCAGTTGTCGCCCAGATGCTGTTGCACCTCGAGCGTCAGCTTGACGGTTTCGCCGCCCGCTTCAAACTCCACGGTGAGCGCGTTGTAAATGGCGGGCAGGCTATCGGTGAACTCCGCGTCCACCACCGGTCCAATGATCTGTACAATCTTGCCTTTATTCATTTCGTGATTCTTGGGTTAAAAATTTTCTAATTGCCGAGTGCCATTTGGGCGGTCGTAATTTCCAAAAGTTCGTTGGTGATCGCCGCCTGACGCATCTTGTTGTAGGTCAGCGTGAGGTCCTTAATGAGGTTGTTCGCGTTGTCCGTAGCATTCTTCATCGCCACCATCTTGGAGCTGAACTCACTCGCCTTGGCTTCCAGCAAAATCTGATGCATTTGGAAATTCAAATAATGCGGCAGCAACTCGCCCAGCACGCCATCCGCCGTGGGCTCGAAAAGAAACTCCGTGGTGCCGCCCGGAAGTTCGGTGGACATTTCCTCGCCTTCCACACCGGCACTCACACCCTTGATTTCCGTGATGGGAAGCAGTGTCTGCACCTCGGGCTTTTGGGTGATGGTGTTGATGAAATTGGAGAAGGCCACGTCCACGTGATCCACCTCGCCACTTTCGAAAAGCTCCACCGCCATTTTCGTAATGGCCCTCGCCTCGGCAAAAGTCGGCCGGTCGGCATACGAAAACTCCGCCGCCAAGTCCCAGCCTGCCCGCGTGGCGTGTTGGGCACCTTTGCGGCCGGCTGCCACCACGCGTGTGTCATCCCGGATAAATTCATCGGAAACCAACCGCAACAAATTGGTGTTCAGCGCACCGCACATGCCCTTGTCAGTAGTCACCAAAATCAACGCGCGTCTTTCACCGCTGCGTGATTCCATTAGCGGATGCTCAAAATCGCCCGCGTGCGTCACCACCTCGCCGAGCATCCGATTCATCAATTCCGCATACGGCCGACCGCCCAGCGCCGCCTGTTGCGCACGCGCCATCTTGGCCTGCGCCACCTTCTCCATCGCATTGGTGATCTGCGCGGTTTTCTTGACGGAGGTGATCCGTCGCCGGATGTCTCGGGTGCTGGGCATTTAACGCGTCACTTGTTCGATGACTTGAAATCCTCAATGGCCGACTTCAATTCCGCCTCGGTGGCGTCATCGAGCTTGCCTTCGGTGGTGATTTTCTGCAGCAAGTCCGCCTTGCGGTCCTGCAGATAACTGGTCAGAGCATCTTGAGTGGCGTCCATTTCCTCAACGTCCACATCATCGAAATGACCATTCTGAACAGCCCACAAAATGCTCACCTGCACCGGCACCGGCACGGGCTTGAACTGTGCCTGCTTGAACACCTCCACAATGCGCTTGCCGCGCTCAAGCTTGGCCTTGGTGGCTTCGTCCAAATCACTGCCAAACTGTGCGAAAGCCGCCAACTCGCGGAACTGTGCGAGATCCAGCTTGATGGTACCGGAAACCTGCTTCATCGCCTTGATCTGCGCGGCGGAACCCACGCGGCTCACGGAGAGACCCACGGAAATCGCCGGGCGCACACCTTGATAAAACAAATCCGTCTCCAGGAACAGCTGGCCGTCGGTGATGGAAATCACGTTGGTCGGAATGTACGCGGACACGTCGCCCGCCTGAGTCTCGATAATCGGCAGCGCGGTCAACGAACCGCCACCGGCATCCTCGGACAAACGCGCCGAACGTTCCAGCAACCGGCTATGCAGGTAAAATACGTCACCGGGATAAGCCTCACGACCGGAGGGCCGCTTCAGTACCAATGACACCTGCCGGTACGCCACCGCGTGCTTGGACAAATCATCGTACACAATCAACGCGTCCATGTTGTTGTCCATGAACCACTCACCCATCGCCGCGCCGGCGAAGGGGGCAAGAAACTGGTTGGTCGCGGAATCACTCGCCGTGGCGGCCACCACGATGGTGTGCTCCAACGCATCGTTTTCCTCAAGATCCTGAATGACCTTTGCCACGTTGGCGCGCTTTTGGCCCACGGCCACGTAAATGGAATAGAGCGGGCGAAAACCTTCGACGCCTTCGTTCTCTTTGTTGATGCGGGCGTTATTAATAATCGCATCGATGCAAACCGCCGTCTTGCCGGTTTGACGGTCGCCAATCACCAACTCGCG
>CAZJRV010000330.1:0-2469 GCA_964548235.1 uncultured Verrucomicrobiota bacterium | reverse complement strand
TGGCCAATTCGTGGAACGCACTGGCCGGCGTGGCACCATCGGCATCCACATAACCTGTGAAAACCGCGTTGGCCTCGGCGGCGCGTTTGAAGCCTTCAATGAGCGCGCCACCTTTGCCGATGGGTTCGTCGAAGTTCAGCGGCTCAATTTCCGGAAATTCATCGGCAATTTTTTTGACGACGCCCAGTGTATCATCGCGGCAACCGTTGAGCACCACCACCGCCCGAAATTCGCCTGTATAATTATCCCGAAAGTACTCCGCATAATCGCGCAGCACGGGCCCGATGCGTTCCTCCTCGTTGTAAGCGGGGATGAGCAGCAGCACGCTGGGTGAGTCGGGCGTGGCGGCCATTACGAAAGATTTACGGGGTCGATGTCGATGGTCAAGGTTACGTCATCGGGCAGGGTGAGTTGGGCGTCGATGAGGGCGAGGTGACGGCTGAGGACACTCATTTGGCCGAGGCGCAGCATGATTTGATAGCGATAAAAATTTTCCGCGCGCAAGAGCGGCGCGGGCGCGGGGCCGGCGATGACGAGGTCGGGCAATTTCGGAACGAGTTTTTCCAACTCGCGTTTGATGTGGTCGGCGGTGAATTTCACCTTGTCTTCATTGCGCCCACGGATGGTGAGCATAGCCGCGCGGGTGAAGGGTGGATAACGGAGTTGTTCACGAAATTCCATCTCGGCATCGAAGTAGCCTTCGAAATCGTGGCGGCGCGCAAACTGGATGGCCGGATGCACGGGCGAAAAAGTTTGCACCACCACTTCGCCTTCCACATCACCGCGCCCCGCGCGCCCGGCCACTTGGGTGAGGAGTTGGAAGGTGCGCTCGCCGGCGCGGAAGTCAGCCAAATGCAAACTGGTGTCCGCGTACACGATGCCCACGAGCGTAACGCGCGGAAAGTGCAGGCCTTTGGCAATCATTTGCGTGCCGACGAGGATATTTATTTTGCCGCGCCGGAAGTCGCTAAGAATGCGGCGGAAATCATCCTTGCGCTTGAGCGCGTCGGAGTCCATGCGGCACACGTTGGCTTTGGGAAAGAGCTTGCGCAACACGTCCTCCACCTTTTCCGTGCCGAGCCCGTGAAAGCGGATCTTGGGCGAACGGCATTGCGCGTTCGGGCAACGTTGTGGTGCGCGATCTTGGTGGCCGCAAATGTGACAGCGCAGCGTTTGTTCACGCCGATGGTACGTGAGAGACAGGCTGCAATTCGGGCACTCGGCCACGAGCCCGCAATCGGGGCACTGCATCGAAGTGGCAAAGCCGCGCCGGTTGAGAAACAAAATGGTTTGCTCGTCCGCCTCGAGCCGGTGATGAATGGCGTCCTTGAGCCGCTGCGAAAAAATCGGTGGGCCTTTGTCGCCTTTGGATTTTTCCGTGCGCATATCCTGCACGCGCACCAGCGGCATTTGTTTGTCGTCCACACGGCTCGGCATTTCCAGCAGCGTGTATTTGCCGCGCTTGGCGTTGTGGTAACTTTCCAGCGAAGGCGTGGCTGAGCCGAGCACCACCGTCGCCCCCTCGCGCTGGCCGCGCACCACGGCAACGTCGCGCGCGTGGTAGCGGGGGGCCTCTTCCTGTTTGTAGGAATGCTCGTGTTCCTCGTCCACGATGATCAACCCCAGCGGCTCCACCGGCGCAAAAATGGCCGAACGCGCGCCGATGACAATTTTCGCGCGGCCCTGCCGAATCTTGTGCCATTCGTCGTGCCGTTCGCCGGCTGAAAGATGACTGTGCAGCACCGCCACCAAAGTTTGCAACAGTCCACTGCTAAACCGAGCCTTAAACCGCTCCACCGTCTGTGGCGTCAGCGAAATTTCCGGCACCAGCACGATGGCCCCTTTCCCCGCCTCCAACGCCCGCGCGATGGCCTGCAAATAAACCTCCGTCTTGCCACTGCCCGTCACGCCGTGGAGCAGAAATACTTTTCCGCTGTCCGCATTTATTTTTTCCAACGCCTTCGCCTGCTCGGCGTTGAGTTTCAATGGCTCGGTGGGGACGATTTGTTCGTTGGCGTAGGGATCGCGCTCGGCAATTTGCGGGGCGATCTCGATGAGGTTTTTATCTTCGAGCTTGCGGACAGTTTGGGCGGTCGTGCCGGTGAGGCGCAGCAATTCCTGCAACGCGATGGCACGGTGCTCCTCGATGACGTGATAAATCTCCGTCTGCCGTTTGGTCAACGCATCGATGCCATCCGCGCCGGGCAGCACGCGGGCAAAGAGCCGTTCGCGCCAGCCTTCCTGTTCCTTGCGAATGGCATCGGGCAGCACGCTCTTGAGGGCGGTCTCGGGCGCGCAGCAATAATACTCGGCCATCCAACGCGCCAATGCCAGCACGCGCGGGGTGACCAGCGATTGCGCGCCGATGATTTTAAGAATGGGCTTGAGCGTTTCGAATGTGGACGACTCCGCCAGTGCCGTCACGCAGCCGAGCACCTGCCGTCGGCCAAAGGGCACCTTCACGCGCGT
>CAZJRV010000329.1:0-2478 GCA_964548235.1 uncultured Verrucomicrobiota bacterium | reverse complement strand
TCTCTCCAAAGACCGCGCCGAGGCGCGCAACTTGGCCGGGCGACTTCCGGGCAAAGTCGAGGAACTGGAGCGGCTGTGGCAAAGCAAGGACAAGCAATTCATCCGCGACGCCGGCTGGGAGAAAAAATAGGGAGGGGTGAGTTCAGCTCGTCCGTTCATTAACATCACGCGGAGACGCAGAGGCGCGGAGTTTTGAAAATGGTTTCTCTGCGCCTCCGCGGCTCCGCGAGAGCATATTGGGACGAGGTGAAACTTGCTCCTCCCGGCGTTTGCAGGTTTAATCGGCCCGATCCATGCGTAAGCTCATTCTTTCCCTGTGCGCGTTGCTGCTGCTGGCCGGCAGTGCGATGGCAACCAAGCGGCCGAACTTTGTGTTTCTTGTTTCCGAGGATAACTCGATCCATTACCTGAAGCTCTACGGCTATGGCGCCAGCACGCCGAACATCGCGGCGCTGGCCAAGGATGGGCTGACGTTTAACCACGCGTTCTCGTGCAGCCCGGTGTGCTCGGTGGCGCGGTCCACATTGGCGACGGGGATGCTCGCGCCGCGCGGCGGGTTCCAGTACCACCGCAAGTCGGCCATGGCCAATTTGCCCAAGGGATACCTGCCGTGGAGCGCGATGTTGCGTCAGGCGGGTTATTACACGGCGAACAATGCCAAGACGGATTACAATTTCGTGCACAACATAAAGGAGCTGTGGAACGAATCCTCACGCCGGACCAGCTGGCGCAATCGCAAGAAGGGTCAGCCGTTTTTCTTTATGCAATCCTTTGCGCAATCGCACGAAGGCTCGCTGCATTTTCCGCGGCAGGTTTTTGAAAATCAAAAGACAAAACACGATCCGGCCAAGGTGAAGCTCGCGCCGTATCATCCGGACACGCCGCTGTTCCGCTACACACACGCGCGCTATCTCGATCGTCAACAGGTCATCGACAGCCAGATAGGCGCGGTGGTGAAACAACTCGCGGCCGACGGCCTGCTGGAGGACACGTTCATCTTTTACTTCGGCGACCACGGCGGCGTGCTGCCGCGCGGCAAGGGGTATGCCTACGAGAGCGGCCTGCACGTGCCGTTGGTGGTGCGCATCCCGAATAATTTCAAACACCTCGTTGACCACCAACGCGGCGCACGCACGGACGGCTTTGTGAGCTTTATTGATTTTGGCCCAACTGTGCTGCACCTCGCCGGGCTCAAGGCGCACCCGCTCGCCGATGGCCGCGCCTTTCTTGGGCAAGGTGTCACTGCCAAGGAACTCGCCGCGCGGCAGACCACCTTTGGCTACGCCGATCGCTTTGATGAAAAGTACGATCTCGTCCGCACGATGCGCATTGGCAAATATTTTTACACCCGAAATCTGCAGGGTTTTTATCCGGACGCGTTGCAGAATAATTACCGCTACCGCATGCTCGCATTTCAGGAATGGCGCGAGTTGTTCAACGCCGGGAAGCTCAACGCCACGCAAAGCCAGTTCCACCAACGCCGCCCCGCCGAGCAGCTCTTCGATGTGGAGGCGGATCCGCATCAAGTCCGCAATCTCGCCACCGATCCCAAGCATGCCCTCGTGCTCCTCAACCTCCGCACTGCGCTGAGCAAAAAACTGCGCGACATCAATGACCTCAGTTTTTATCCCGAAAACCAAATGGTGGCGGCCGCCCTCGGCAACGGCGTGGCCTACGGCAAAAAACACAGCGAAGAAATCGCGCGCCTTGCGGACATCGCCGACCTCGCCCTCAAAAAACCTTTCGCCCTTGCTCAAAAACCTCTCGCCCAAGCGATGGCCTCGGACAACCCGTGGGAGCGATATTGGGCGTGCACCACGGCCGCCGTCATCGGCAAGGCCGCCAAACCACTCGTGCCGAACGCAAAAAAATTACTCAACGACGAAAACCTGATGGTCCGCATGCGCGCCGCCGAATTCCTCGGCAGCATTCAAGCCGCCGATCCAATGCCGACGTTGCTCAGTGTCCTGAACACCGCCAAGACCGAGCAGGAACTCATGCTCACCTTTAACGCCGTCGTCTACCTGCGCGATTACAAGGGGTACAAATTCGATCCCGCCAAGCTAGACCTCAAATTCAAAGGCGGCGAAGTCGTCCGCCGCACCAGCTATCTCGAAGGCAATCCTCGCCGTCCGCAGAGGAAGAAGCCGAAGAAAAATTAATCGAACACAATTAACGCAATCCAAATGAAAAAACTGTTACTTCTATTTACACTGTTGACCCTCGCATCAACTCTGAACGCCGCCAAGCGACCAAATGTGATTTTAGTGATCACAGATGATCAGGGGTATGGCGATATGTCGTGCCATGGGAATCCGGTGCTGAAAACGCCGCACCTGGACAAGCTGCATGCGGAGAGTGTGCGGTTGACGGATTATCACGTGGCGCCGACGTGTTCGCCGACGCGGGCAGCGTTGATCACTGGGCATTGGACGAATCGCACCGGCGTGTGGCACACGATCATGGGCCGCTCCATGC
>CAZJRV010000328.1:0-2495 GCA_964548235.1 uncultured Verrucomicrobiota bacterium | reverse complement strand
GGCGCGCGCACGGTTTTGCACGGTAACAACTACGTGGACGAACATTGCGCGATCGGCGAGGACTGCGCGATTTTCCACAATGTGTCTCTGTATCCACGCACGGAACTGGGCAATCGCGTGCGAATTCACGCCGGCACCATCGTTGGCAGCGATGGCTTTGGCTATGTGCAGGAAGACGGCAAGCATCTCAAGGTGCCGCAGATTGGCAACGTGGTGATTGAGGACGACGTGGAGATTGGCGCCAACGTCACCATCGACCGCGGCGCGCTGGGCCCCACCCACATCGGCAGGGGCACCAAAATCGACAACCTCGTGCAAATTGCCCACAACGTTTCCACCGGCGAAAACTGTCTGGTCGTCGCCCAAGCCGGCATCGCCGGCAGCACCAAGCTGGGCGATTACTGCACCCTCGCCGGTCAAGTGGGGCTCGCGGGCCATTTGCGGATCGGCAATCACGTAACCATCGCCGCGCAGAGCGGTGTGATGCGCGATATCAATGATGGTGAGAAATGGTTCGGCACCCCCGCCCAGCCGGATAAGCAAATGAAACGCCAGCTATTGGCCCTGCAAAAACTGCCGGATTTGCTGCGCCGATACAATCGATTCGAGAAATTTGCGAAGCCCCGCATTATGACGCCCGAAGAATTAGCTGATTCCAAAGCCAAAGCTGAAGCCGCCAAAGCGGCGAAAGCGGAGAAAGCCGCGCAACTGACTGCGGAAAAAAACCGTTAAAACCGCCAAAAACCTGTTGACCCGCCGTTATTTTCTGGTATTTTCCTCGCCCCTTCGATCACAGGAATGAAGACTTTTTTACCAAAAATAGATATGCAATCGCGCGCATGGCACGTGGTGGATGCCGATGGGCAGGTGCTTGGGCGCCTCGCCGAGCAGGTGGCCAATGTGCTGCGCGGACGCAATAAACCCACGTACACGCCCCATCTCGATGCCGGTGATTTCGTGGTGGTCATCAACGCCGAGAAAATTAAAGTAACCGGCAACAAGGAGGAAGCCAAGGTGTACCAGCGCTACAGCGGCTGGCGCGGCGGACTCAAGCACATCCCCTTCGCCGACATGCGCGCCAAGCACCCGGAGCGCATCATCATGGCTGCCGTCAAGGGCATGCTTCCGCGCAACCGGCTGGGCGCGAAGCTGCTGACCAAGCTGAAAGTCTTCAAGGGTGGCGAACATCCGCACGCCGCCCAAAACCCCGAACCCATGACATTGAAATAAGATGCCTGACGCCAAGACAGGAGAATTCCTCGGCACCGGCCGGCGCAAAGCAGCGACCGCCCGCGTGCGCATAAAGCCCGGCAACGGACAAATCACCGTCAACCGCCGCGCGTTTGAAAATTATTTCCCCGTGGAATCGCACCGCCTCATCGTGGGCGAGCCATTCATTGCCACGGAGAATGTTGAAAAATTTGACGTACGCGTAAATGTCCAGGGCGGCGGCCAAGCCGGCCAGGCCGATGCGGTGCGCCTGGGCATCTCCCGCGCGCTGCTGGAATACGACGCAGAGCTGCGCCCCACTCTCAAGGCCGAGGGACTGCTGCACCGCGATGCCCGCGTGCGCGAGCGCAAGAAACCCGGCCAGCCCGGCGCGCGCAAGCACTTCCAGTTCAGCAAACGCTAAACTCAATTCGCTTTCGCAAACCCCGCTGGATTCCCGGCGGGGTTTTTTTATTTTCATTGCCATCAAAACAACGCACAACAACAGGCACGTGAGCACAGAACAAAGAGTAAAAACCGCCGTCGTGGGGGCCTCCGGCTATTCCGGCGAAGAACTGGTGCGACTGCTCCTCGCCCATCCGTATGCGGAACTGGCGGCCGTCACTTCGCGCCAATACGCGGGGAAAACTTTGTCTGCGGTGTTCCCGCGCTTCGTCGGCGATGCGTATGTGGACACGCTTCAGTTTACCGAGCCAAACGTGGAAGCGCTGGCAGAAGCTGCCGAGGTGGTGTTCCTCGCCCTGCCCCACGGGGTGGCGACTGAGTTTGCCGGGCCGCTGCTTGCGGCGGGCGCAAAGGTCATCGATCTCTCTGCGGATTTTCGGTTGAGTGATGCCGCCGTGTACGAGGAATTTTACAGCAACCCCCATCCTGCGCCACAGCTGCTGGAGCAATCGGTGTATGGCCTGCCCGAGCTGCATCGCGATGCAATTGGCAAGGCCCGGCTCATCGCCTCGCCCGGCTGTTATCCCACCAGCATTTTACTGCCCACTGTGCCGCTCTTGCGCGCGGGGCTTATCAAACCCACCAGCATCATCGCTGACAGCCTCAGTGGAGTCAGCGGCGCGGGGCGAAGTGTGAACACCGACTTTCTGTACACCGAGTGCAACGAAAGCGCACGGCCCTACAGTATACCGAATCACCGTCTCCTTTCTGAAATTGAGCAGGAACTCTCCAGTGTTGCAGGTGCAGATATAACCCTCCAATTCACCCCACATCTTGTCCCCGTCACGCGTGGCATCCTCACTACTCTTTACCTAGCGCCC
>CAZJRV010000327.1:0-2535 GCA_964548235.1 uncultured Verrucomicrobiota bacterium | reverse complement strand
GCACAACCGGCAATTTCCAGCCACGCGCGATGAGGCCGTTTTTCAGTTCATCCACCAAACTCCACAAACGTGTGCGCCGCTCTTCACCTTCCGACGATTGCGCCAATTCAATCCCCGCCCGCGCCGCCGCTGCCTGCGCGGGCATCGGTGCGGTGGAAAACACAAAACTCCGCGCCCGATGCCGCAGCAAATCAATCAACTTGATGGAACCACAAATATATCCGCCCGCCGCGCCAAGCGCCTTGCCCAACGTGCCCATCTGCACCTCCACGCGCTCGCCCACGCCAAATTCCTCCGCCACACCACGCCGCCCCTCGCCGTACAAGCCCGTCGCGTGCGCCTCATCGAGCATCAACCACGCGCCGTGTTGCTCCTTCAATTCCACCAAATTCAACAAAGGCGCGAGGTCGCCGTCCATCGAGTACACACTCTCCGCCACCACCAACGTTCGCCCGCCCTGCCCCGCCGCCCATTCGAGAATGCGCGCGAGGTCGGCGAGGTCGTTGTGTTTGCACACGCGGATTTTCGCGCCCGAAAGTTTGGCGGCATCCACGAGACTCGCGTGCACCAATTTATCAAGCACCACCACATCGCCAGCGCCAACCAAAGCCGGAATCGTTCCAAGTGCCGCCGCGTAACCGGAAGAAAACACCAACGCAGCCTCGGTGCCTTTGAAAGCCGCCAGTGCGTTTTCCAATTCGTGATGCGGCGATTGCGAACCACTGATGAGCCGCGCCGCGCCCGCGCCCGCGCCATATTTTTCAATCGCCCCCACGGCGGCCTCATTCAATGCCGGATGATTGGCGAGCCCCAAATAGTCGTTCGAGGCAAAATTCAACACCTCGCGACCCTCTAATTGTACTCGCGCCCCCTGCGCCGAAGCCACTTCGCGCACATTGCGCCGTAAGTGAGCCGAATCTATCCCGGCCAACTCATCCGCCAATTTTTCCTGAAATGAATCAGTCATTTTCGCAACTCACTTCCCATTGTCCATCGAGCATCACCCTTTGCGCGGGACCGGTGTGATTCACAATTGCCTCCAGCGCGGACTCCATCGAGCCGTTGAAAGACACACTCATCAAATCCGCAAACGCACCCGCCGTCAACTCGCCCACTTGGCCAGCCATCCCCAATGCGCGTGCGGGGTTTTGGGTGACTCGTTCCAGCAATGTTTCCGCAGATACATTTGGCAACGACTCGTGATGGGCGCGCAGTTCGTCGAAAAGACTCAGCTCCGCATCGCCCGTGCACATCGTGGCGAGGCTGTCCGTGCCGAGGCAGAGATTCACGCCCGCCACCGCCAACGCCTCCGCGCGAAAAGGCGCGTGGCCAAAGTACGCGTGGCTGCGCGGACAATGAACGACACTCACTTGGTTATCCGCCAGCAAACGAATGTCATCGTCATCCAAATAATTCCCGTGAATGGCAAGCGTGCCCTTGCGCAACACGCCGTGGCGTTCCGCGTGGGTAGTCGGCGAAATGCCTCCGCAATCCGCCATTTCACGGCCCGTGCCTGAAAGTTTTTCGAAAAGAAGTCCGCTTCCTTGCCGGAACATCTCATCTTCCTCTGCCGATTCCGCCAGGTGAATTGCCATCGGCAAATCCGTGGCAGCACAGGCTTCGAGCAAATCCGGCTTGGTGGTGTACGGCGCGTGGGGTGACAAACCCGCGTGTCCGCGCGGCGACTTGTAGTTGGCAATCCAGTCCGCCGCCTCGGCCACGGCTTGGACGGCATCGCTTTGGGCGTGGATGACGATCAGTTCCAAGAACGAAACCATCCGCAATGGAGTTGCCGCCCACAATTCGGGCAGCAAATCCGGACGCGTCTCGATGTTGCCGAGCGTGGTGGTGCCGTGGCGCAAACATTGAGCCGCGCCGTGCAGCCACGATTCGCGATGAGAGGCGTCGTTGACGTCCGCCTTGAGGTCGACGATGGCGTTAATCCAATCGGAGAAGGATTGCGGCGCGGGAATGGCACCGACGAAATCAGTATAGTCTAGATGACAGTGGGCGTTAACCAATCCCGGCAACAAGATTACCTCGCCCAAATCCTCCGCCTCATTTTTATTTTTAGCGTTTTCCCATGCCCCCACGGCAATGATGCGATTGCCATCCACGCGCACAAACCCATCCGCGATGGGCGGTTGGGAAACAGGAACAACAATGCGCGCACGCAGGAGCACGCGCCACGCTAACGGGGAACCATTGCCGCGGTCAACCTAGTCAAGCCGCCACTGCTTGCAGACCGCTCTTCAATTGAGCGGCCACCTTGTGGTTGCGAGCCTTGAATTTGCTGTGCCGTTTGCGCAATTGCGCCTGCACTTTTTTCGTGACGAGATCGATGGATGCGTAAAGATCATCCTCTGCATCACGCGCGATGATATTTTGGCCGGGTAAAGCCACTTTCATCGTGCAGGTGAACCGCTTGTCCGGATGGCCTTTGTGGTCGCGCTCCAGGTTCACAAACGCTGCGAGGGCGGGGGTTTCCTGATGATCGAGCTTTTCGATGCATAAACGAACGTGATCCTTGAGGCC